>WGSR01000005.1 GCA_014871545.1 Collinsella sp.
CCATCTGCTCGGGGGTGGGCATGGCCTGAGCGGCGCCGCCATCGCTTGCCTCGGTAGATGCGCCGGTCATGTCGCCCATGGAGTTGGCATCGATGCCCTGGTTGAACGAAAGGACGACAGTCTCGGGCAGGCTCATGATGTCGGCAATCTTGCCGCCGTCGGCGCGCTCCTCCTCGGTGCCCTTGTACGTTCGAATGCCGTTATTGTCCGCCTTGCTAAACACGGCCTCCATAGCCTTGGCGTCCTTGGTGCTCATAAAGAGTTCGAGGTCGTCGAGCGATTCGGCACGGATGGTGTCGGGCACGGGCGATGCGATGCCGCCTTGCTGCACACCCACGTCGACGATGTCGCTCATATAGGTAGGCAGCGCCAGATCGGCGTTGCAGCTGATTACGATAAGTACGATAGCTGCGAACAGTGCCAGGATATGTTTCTTAAAGAGCTTGAGAATCCTCACTCGGCATCTCTCCTTTCTTGATTGCGGTCGATAATTTCGTTGGCACGTCTAAGAAGGCGCACCATCTCTTGGGTATCTGTTTCGCCGAGCTGCTCGAGGAAAGCCGCAGTGCGGTTCTCGAATTCCCGACGTTTGATTTCGAGATCCTGGAATCCTTTGTCGGTCACCGTGACGTGTACGCGACGACGGTCGGTCTTTGAGTGCTCGCGCTCGACCCAGCCCTTGGCTTCGAGAGCGCGTAGGATATTGGCGATGCGGGCACTCGAGACCCAGGCGCGATCAGCGAGTTCGCTCGGCGTGAGCGAACCGCCGGCGAGTATGAGGGCGCGCATGACGGCCATTTCGCCGCCGAGGGCTTTGTCCGCAAAGCGCGAAATGCGCTGATGCATGCTGCCGAACTCGGTAAGGAGCTGACGCCCAAGTTCACGGAAATCGGTATCTTCCACCGAAAACCCCTAACACCAGAAACTATTTTCGGTGAAAGATGATACCCCCGCTCGACCATCCCATTCGGTGGATTTCTAGGCATGTCCCAAAAATCTACTTGGCCGCTAGGCAATATTAAGAGTGCATTAAGACTTAAAATCATTCAATTGCTGAAGCGTTTCAAAGAACTATTATGCACGCGGTTAGGCGAGGGGTTGTCACCACCATGACGACTGGGACTCATATAATCGCCACGTGCGATGCTCCAACTTCCCGCAAGGAGACACCTTACATAAAGGGGGATGGAGTCATGGCATTTGACTTCACGGGTAAAACCGCGATCGTTACCGGTGGCACTCAGGGCATTGGCCTCGAGATCGCCAAGGGTATCGTTGCGGGCGGCGGACACGTCGCGCTCATCGCAAGGAACGCTGCTAAGGGCGAGGCCGCTGTGGCCGAGCTTGGCGAGGGCAACAAGTTCTATCAGCTCGATGTTGCCGATGCGCCCAAGGCGCGCGAGACCGTCGAGCAGATTTTTACGGACCTGCCGCAAACCAACATCCTGATCAACTGCGCTGGCGTCATCAGCACCAAGAAGTTCGATGAGATCGATGACACCGAGTGGCGTCGCACCATCGACATCAACCTCAACGGTACCTTCACTATGATGAACGCCGTGTACCCGCACTTTAAGGCGGCGCATGCCGGCACTATCGTCAACGTGAGCTCCGTTGCTGGCAAGATCGGCGGCGGCCTGCTTGGCACCGCTGCCTACGCGAGCTCCAAGGCCGGTGTCAACGGCCTTACCAAGGCGGTCGCCAAGGAGGGCGGCAAGTTTGGCGTTCGCTGCAACGCCGTGTGCCCGTCGCTCACGTTGACCGATATGACCTCGATTCTCTCTGACGAGAACTCTCAGCGCATCATCAACGGTATTCCTCTGGGCCGCGCTGCCCAGGCCAGCGAGCCTGCGCAGATGGTGCTGTTCTTCGCTTCCGACCTCGCCAGCTTCGTGAACGGCGAGATCGGTGACTGCGACGGCGGCATCGTCCTGGACGGGTAATACCCCGCGATGATTATTCGGCGACGGCTCCTGCGACTCGGGACCGTCGCCTTCTTTCTGACATAGGCGCGTGCGGCTACGAATCGTATGCATCCAAAGGAGATATATATGAGTGAATCGACTGCGGTGGAGGCGCCGGCGGCAAAGGAGCCGTTCTTTAAGATGTCCTCCATCCCGGGTGCCAATATTTTGGTGCCGCTTTTGTTGGGCTGCCTGCTCAACACGCTGTTCCCTGACCTGTTCAAAACGCTCGGCAGCTTTACGCTTGGCATGACCCAGCAGGGTGCAGGCCCGCTCGTGGGCGCTTTTTTGCTTATCGTCGGTACGACGATTTCGTTTAAGAGTGCTCCTGCCGCCGCTGCCCGCGGTGCCATCATCATCGCCGTCAAGCAAATCGTGGTCGTTGCCGTGTCGCTGCTCATCCTTTATGTGTTCAACGACAACCTGTTTGGCATCTCTGCCATGGTGATGCTGGCGGCTTGCACCGGCGCCAACAACGCTATGTACGCTGGTCTGATGGGCACCATGGGCAATGAGGCCGAGCGTGGCGCTGTCGCAATCACCACGCTCGTTGTCGGCCCTCCGGTCACGATGATTGTCCTTGGCGCTGCCGGCCAGGCTCCGATCGGCTGGTCGCTCGTGGGTGCCATCCTGCCGATCGTCGTCGGCATTATTCTAGGTAACCTGTTCCCCAGCTTTAAGAAGATGATGGCACCGGCACTTTCCGCCATCATCGTGCTCGTCTTCTTTGCCATGGGCTCGACCATGACCTTTGGCCAGCTCATTAATGGTGGTCTCCCCGGTATTCTGCTCGGCGTGATCTGCTCGGTGGTCTTTGCAATTCCCGTCATCGCGGTCGATAAGCTCACGGGCGGTACGGGTGTCGCAGGTGCGGCCATTTCGAGCTGCGCCGGAGCCAATGTGGCCACGCCTGCTGCCATGGCAAGCGTCAACGGGGCCATGTACGGCGGCGCCGTGCTCGCGACGGCTACGGCACAGGTTGCTGCCTGCGCAATCGTGACGGCTATTTTGACCCCGCTGGTCACCAGCTGGTGCTACAAGCATTTTGAGGGCCAGGGCAACGGCGATAGCAAGGCAACGACCGACCAGGCCGCCGCAGCCGCCTAATGCCAAGCGGCAATCAAAGCTAAAAACTCGCTACGCCACAGGGCGGCCACGGGGGATCCCGTGGCCGCCCTGCAGTTTCTGTAGGGTCTCTGAGACACTTTACCCTGCTAAAGCTGGCATAACAGCTAGAGCGAACGTCGTACAAAGGCAAGGAAAAATAACATACAAATCGGTGAACGGTAGTTGTTCGCGCTCGCATTTCCTGCGGGTTTGTAAAAAACTCCCTTATGATATAAAAAAAGAAACATATAACAGCCCGGATGGAGAGGGTCGCTATGTTATCCTTCTCAGACGGGTGAAATCTTGGGTTTTGGGTTGTAGTTCCAAGGTGGACAAACGTTTTCTCTGCACCAGCGTGTGGTGAAGAACGGAAGAAGCCGGTAGTGCAAGCCGAACATTCAAGAATTCAATAAGCAGCGGTGTGAGAGAGCGCCGCATTACACGTAACTAGGAGCGTGGTTACACAATGCAGGAGGCATGGGAAGGCTTCAAGGAAGGCATCTGGACGGGAGAAGTTGACGTCCGAGACTTCATCCAGAAGAACTACACCCCCTACGAGGGCGACGAGTCGTTCCTCGTCGGTCCGACCGAGCGTACCAAGGAGCTGTGGGGCGAGGTTCTCGACCTGCTGCTTAAGGAGCGCGAGCAGGGCGGTGTCCTCGATATGGACACCAAGGTCGTCACAGGTATCGTGAGCCACCCCGCTGGCTACATCGATAACGCCCATCGCGACAAGGAGACCATCGTCGGTCTCCAGACTGACAAGCCGCTCAAGCGCGCGCTGCACGTCAACGGTGGTATCCGCATCGCTTGCCAGGCTGCCAGCCAGCACGGCTATAAGGTCGACGAGAACGTTGTCGAGCGCTACACCTTCGAGCGCAAGACCCATAACGCTGGCGTCTTCGATGTCTACACCCCCGAGATGCGCGCTTGCCGTTCGGCCCACATCATCACCGGTCTGCCCGATGGCTATGGCCGCGGCCGCATCATCGGCGACTACCGTCGTGTTGCCCTGTACGGTGTTGACTACCTGATCAAGGACAAGGAGGCCCAGAAGGCTTCCACCCCGACGGTCATGACTGCCGACAACATCCGCGACCGCGAGGAGCTGCAGGAGCAGATCCGTGCCCTCGGCGAGCTCAAGATGATGGCCGAGACCTATGGCTTCGACATTTCCAACCCTGCTACCAATACGCAGGAGGCCATCCAGTGGATGTACTTCGCCTACCTTGCTGCCGTCAAGGAGCAGAACGGCGCTGCCATGTCCATCGGCCGTACCTCCACGTTCATCGACATCTACGCTGAGCGCGACCTTGCCAACGGCACCTTCACCGAGGAACAGATCCAGGAGTTCGTGGATCACTTCATCATGAAGCTCCGCATGGTCAAGTTTGCCCGTACCCCCGAGTACCAGGCCCTGTTCACCGGCGATCCGCAGTGGGTCACCGAGTCCATCGGCGGCATGGGTGTTGACGGCCGTACGCTCGTTACCAAGATGAGCTACCGCTACCTGCACACGCTCGAGAACATGGGCACCAGCCCCGAGCCCAACATGACCGTTCTGTGGTCGACCCGTCTGCCCGAGAACTTCAAGAAGTTCTGCGCCAAGACTTCTGTTGCCAGCTCCTCGATCCAGTACGAGAACGACGACCTCATGCGCGTTTACCACGGCGACGACTACGGCATTGCCTGCTGCGTGTCCTCCATGCGCATCGGCAAGGAGATGCAGTTCTTCGGCGCTCGCGCTAACCTGGCCAAGTGCCTGCTGTACGCACTCAACGGCGGTGTTGACGAGGTCTCCAAGAAGCAGGTCGGCCCCAAGTATCGCGCCGTCGAGGGCGATACGCTCGATTACGACGACGTTGTGGCCAAGTACAACGACATGATGAAGTGGCTTGCTGGCGTGTACGTCAACTCGCTGAACATCATTCACTACATGCACGACAAGTATTGCTACGAGCGCATCCAGATGGCCCTGCACGACAAGCACGTGCATCGTTGGTTCGCTACGGGCATCGCTGGCCTTTCCGTCGTGGCTGACTCCCTGTCCGCCATCAAGTACGCCAAGGTTCACCCCGTCCGTGACGAGAACGGCATCATCGTCGACTTCGAGACCGAGGGCGAGTTCCCCAAGTACGGTAACGACGACGACCGCGTCGACCAGATCGCTCACGACGTTGTGCACCAGTTCATGGAGTACATCCGCATGAACGACACCTACCGCAACTCCGTGCCCACGACCTCGGTTCTGACCATTACCTCCAATGTCGTGTACGGTAAGAAGACCGGTTCCACGCCTGACGGCCGCAAGGCTGGTCAGCCGTTCGCCCCGGGTGCTAACCCCATGCACAAGCGCGATAGCCACGGCGCCATCGCTTCGCTGTCTTCGGTTTCCAAGCTCCCGTTCCGCGATGCTCAGGACGGCATCTCCAACACCTTCTCCATTATCCCGAGTGCGCTCGGCAAGGAGGACCAGGTGTTCTTTGGCGATATCGACCTTGATCAGCTGGGCGAGTAACTATTGTTAGTGCTATACTAACAATAACGATTACTGATTAGTGCGCCGGTTTCGGCCGGCGCCTATCGATCGAAGGAGACACATTATGAAGGTTTCTGAAGTTTCCGAGACTCAGGCCGATAACCTGGTCCACATGCTCGACGCTTACGCCGAGAAGGGTGGCCACCACCTGAACATCAACGTCTTCAACCGTGAGACGCTGCTCGACGCTCAGGCTCACCCCGAGAAGTACCCGCAGCTGACCATCCGCGTTTCCGGCTATGCCGTGAACTTCCACACGCTCACCAAGGAGCAGCAGGACGAGGTCATTGCGCGTACCTTCCACGACAAGTTCTAAAGGGACTCAACTCCCACCGGAGACCCGGTAAGGCCTACGCACTTTGCCTCTCAAACGTCCTCGCCGCTTCGCGGCTGCGGAATGTTTGCGAGACAAAGTGCTCCCGGCCTTGCCGGGTCTCCTGCGTTGTCGTCCTTTAGGGAACCGCGCTAAATTAAATTGGTGTCCTCGGACATGCAAAGAGGCTCGCTGCGCACTTCGTGCGGCGAGCCTCTTTGCGTCCTGCGGAATGTTTTGGGAGGTAGCCCAAACAGCCCCGGCTGGGGTCCTGTGTAGTCACCCTTTAGGCGGAACTCTCCTAATTATTTGGATGAGTCGTTTACTTACTTGTGCTGTTACCGTCTTCCCGCTGTTGTTGGGGTATGCTTTGTTCGTATGTAAACGTATGACATGTTGATGGGGGAGGGTGCTATGGCTCGCGAGGGCACTCGTTCTAAGGATTCTGCTAAGCCTGGCATCAAGGAAGTTGCAGCGGTGGCGGGGGTTTCGCCTACTACGGTATCTCGCGTGCTTAATAATCGCGGCTACATTAGCCAGGAAACCCGCGATAAAGTCCATGCGGCGATGGAGCGCATCAACTATACGCCCAACGATATCGCCCGTGCCATGCTCAACGGTCGCCTGAATCTTATCGGTATGATCGTTCCCTTTGTGAGCAGCCCGTTCCATGCTCAGGTTGTGCAGGCGGTCGAGCGCACGTTAGCGGAAAACGGCTTTAAGATGTTGCTGTGCAACAGCGCCAATCGACCCGATCTTGAGCGTTCCTATATTGACATGCTCCGCCGCAATATGGTCGACGGCGTCATCGTCAACTCCCTCAATATCGGTGCCGAGGCATATGCCGAGATGGGCTTGAGCCTGGTTGGCATCGACTGCGATCTTGGCGAGGGCTCTGTCCAGATTGCAAGTGACAGCTATGGCATTGGCGAGCTCGCCACGCGCCGTCTGATTGATGACGGCTGCAGGCGTATCCTGTGCCTGCGCAGCAATAGCCGCATGCGCATGCCTGCCAATAAGCGTACCGATGCCTACCTCGATGTTGTTGAGCAGGCCGGTTTGTCCGCGCTTGTCCGTGAGGTTGAGTTCGTTAAGCCCGACGACGAAAAGGGCGCGGTCGTTGCGAAGATCCTCGATGAGAACCCCGATATTGACGGCATCTTTGCGGGAGACGATACGATGGCGGCCATCTGTCTCAACGTGATGAAGCAGCGCGGCTTGAGCGCTCCAGACGATATTAAGGTCGTGGGCGCGGATGGTGCCCGCCGAACTATGACGTTTATGCCTGACTTAACAACCGTACGTCAAGATATCGATCGCATCGGAGAGCTCGCGGCGCAATCCATCATCGCTCTTATTAACGGCGATAATCCCGAATCGAATATCAAGCTCCCCGTTGAACTCATTGAGGGCAAAACCGCGTAGTTCATCCCGTGCCAAAAGAATTCCTCAAACGCCTCTGATGACCGTTCACCGGCATATGTCAACCGTTTGCCGACGACTGGAACTGCGAAAAGACGTATTGGTGTGAAAACGTTTGACATATGAAAACGATTGACATATCTTGCCATTGTACCGAGTTAGTATGTCGTGGAAAGGAAGTCTCGGATGCACAAGGTGTATTACCAGCCTGAGGGAATTTGGGTAGGCGACATCATGCCGTACGGCGAGGACGGCACGTTCTATCTCTATCATCAGCGTGACACGCGTAACCCCGAACCTTTCGGAGAGCCGTTTGGCTGGGCACTCGCTACGACCAAGGATTTCGTCAACTACAAGGACTTTGGCGAGAGCCTTGAGCGTGGCGGCGACGAGGAAGTCGACCAGTACATTTATGCCGGCACGGTGTTTAAGGTGGGCGACAAGTACCATGCGCTCTACACTGGTTGCAATCGCGATAAGGTCCGCGCACGTTTGATGAAGCAGGTTCTTCTTCACGCAACGAGCGACGACGCCGTCAAGTGGGAGAAGAACATCGCCGAGACGCTGCTTCCGCCCCAGGAGGGTTACGATGACCGCAACTGGCGCGATCCCTTTGTGCTTTGGGATGAGGAGAACGAAGAGTACATGCTCATCCTCGGCACGCGTGTGGGCGAGGACAAGCGTCTGATGACCGGCCGCCTGGTCAAGTTCACCTCCAAGGATCTGACCAACTGGGAGTTCCAGGGCGACTGGTGGAACCCGGGCCTGTACACCATGTTTGAGATGCCTGATCTCTTTAAGATGGGCGACTGGTGGTACCTCGTCTTTTCCGAGTACAGCGACGGCAACAAGACCCGTTACCGCATGTCCAAGTCCATCAACGGTCCTTGGATTACCCCCGCTGACGACTCCTTCGACGGCCGCGCGTACTACGCCGCTCGCACCGCATTCGATGGCGAGCGTCGCGTTCTCTTTGGTTGGGTTCCTACGCGTGACGAGGGCGGCGACCCCAGCTCTTACCTATGGGGTGGCACCTTTATGCCCCTCGAGATCGTTCAGCGTGCCGACGGAACGCTCGGCACCAAGCTCCCCGACAGCATGCTTGGCGCCTTTGGCGAGGCTAAGGCAGTCGAGACCTTTGAGCTTTCCTGCGAGTCGGGCAAGGTCGAGCAGGTGCTCGCCGCGGATGCCGGCTCCACCTACTTGCTCGATGCCGACATTGAGCTCGGCGGTAACGCTGCCGGCTTCTCGGTCAAGTTCGCCGAGGACGCCGAGACCGGTCTTGCCTATGAGTTCCGCGCCAACCTGCGCGAGGGCAAGCTCGAGTTCACGCCGGCTCCCCAGTACCCGTGGTTCCAGGTCAACAACATGGGCCTCGAGCGTCCGTTGTTCTTTAAGGGCGAGGGCACTCATCATGTGCGCCTGGTCGTTGACGACGATATCGCGACCATCTTTGTCGATGATGTTGCGCTTAACGCGCGCTTCTGCAATAAGCAGGGCCAGGGTGTGGCACTGACGGTCACCGACGGTACGCTCAAGTGCGCAAATGCAACGATCGCGTCTCTGTAATGGCATCAAAACGTTTTATGATTTCGTAAGGGAATGGAGAGGAACATGGACTACAAAGTAGTGTCTCAGCAAGTCGTCGACAACGTCGGCGGACTGGAGAACATCGAGGGCGCCACGCATTGCGTGACCCGTCTGCGTCTGGTGCTCAAGGATACGAGCAAATACAACAAGGCCGAGCTCGAGAACATCGATGGCGTCAAGGGCGTGCTGTACAACAGCGGCCAGCTCATGATCATTTTTGGTACCGGTACCGTCAACAAGGTTTACGATGAGTTTATGGCTCTGACGGGCGTTAAGGAGATCAGTGCTTCCGAGGTCAAGGGCGCCGAGGCGGACAAGAAGGGCAAGTTCTTCTCGGTCCTCAAGGTATTCTCGGATATCTTTATCCCCATCATTCCCGCCTTCGTCGGCGCTGCAATCATCATCGGCCTTAAGTCGCTGATCGTTGCCAACGGCCTCTTTGGCATGGAAGGCAGCCTCGCCGATCACAGCGAGTTCCTCAAGAACCTCGCAAGCTTCTTTGCCATTATCGCCACCACGTTCGACTACCTGCCTGTCCTGGTTATGTACAGCGCGGTCAAGCGTTTTGGCGGTAACCCGATCCTGGGCATCCTCGTCGGCATCGTCATGGTTCACCCGAGTCTTATGAACCGTAACACGTTCGTTATGGACCCGACGGGTGCTGAGTACTGGAACTTCGGTCCGCTATCCATTCCCATGGTTGCTTTCCAGGGCGGCGTATTCCCTGCAATCCTGACTGCCTGGTTTATGGCCAAGGTCGAAAAGATTGCCCAGAAGTACATCCCCGAGGTCGTTTCGTTCGTCTTTGTCCCGACCGTTACCCTGATTCTCGCTAACGTCGCCCTGTTCACCGTGTTCGGCCCGCTCGGCAACCTGATCGGCGACGTCCTCGCTGGCGTAATCGATGTCCTGTACAACAGGATGGGCGTCTTTGGCGCCTTTGTCTTCGCCGCGTTCCTGCAGCCGCTCGTCGTTACCGGTACGCATCAGTTCATCCAGGGTATCGAGGCAAACCTTGTTGCCACGACTGGCTTCAACTACATCCAGGCCATCTGGTCGGTTTCCATCATCGCCCAGGGCGGCGGCGCCATCGGTATGTACCTCATTCACAAGAAGCACTCCAAAGAGCGCAACATCTGCATGTCGTCCTTTATCCCGACGCTGGTCGGAATCTCCGAGCCCGCTATCTTTGCTGCAAACATGCGCTATTCGATCATTCCGTTCATCTGCGCATGCATCGGTGCAGGCTGCGGCGGTGCCTTCGTCAAGCTCTTTGAGGTGCGCGCTATCGGTCAGGGTCTGACCGGCGTGCTTGGCCTGCTCATCGTCACGCCCGAGACCCTCGTGTGGTATGTGGCTGGCAATCTCATCGCCTTTATCGTGCCGATCGTCTTGATCTTTGCCTACAACAAGGCAAAGGGCGTGCCGACCACCGATGAAGAGGGCGCTGGCGCTGGCTTCGACGTTAGCTTCTAGTTGAGCCGTTCAGTGTAATCTGAGGATAAGTCCATTTGAGGAAGGGCGTTCGACTCGTGTGAGTCGAACGTCCTTCCCCATAGACGAGAAAGTCAACGGCGATGTTAAATCAAAAAAACAAGGTGACACGCGCGGACTATGAGCAGTGGCGTGTCGGACAGGATGAGACGGCGGCTCGCATCGCGTCCGACCCCGATAGGCTTCTGTTCCATGTGGAGCCTGAGCTTGGCTGGCTCAACGACCCCAACGGTTTGGTTCAGATTGGTGATACGTATCACGTCTATCATCAATACGATCCGTTCGATGCTGCGCATGGCGGTCCAGTGCTTTGGAACCATCTGACGACAAAGGATTTTGTGACGTACGAGAATCACGGCCCTGTGCTGTTCCCCGATTCCGATTTGGATTCGAACGGAGCGTATTCTGGTTCTGCCTTTGTACGCGATGGCAAGATTCACTACTTCTATACCGGCAACGTCAAGCATTTTGACCGCGATGATTACGACTACGTGTTGACGGGCCGTGAGCAAAACCAGATTCATATGGTTGCCGAGAATCCCGACGAATTGGGCGAGAAGTGCATAGCTGTTGGACCGGTCAATTACCCCGACGATATCGGTACGCACGTGCGCGACCCCAAGATCCTTGAGCACGATGGTATCTACTACATGGTTCTGGGCGCTCGTACGAAAGACGACCGTGGCTGCGTGCTTGTCTATACCTCGCGCAATCTTGAGGACTGGAGCTATGCGACGCGCATTGAGTTGGGCGAGAAGTTTGGCTTTATGTGGGAGTGCCCCGATCTGTTTGAGCTCGATGGCGAGCTTATTCTCGTTTGCTGTCCGCAGGGTGTGCCTGCCGATGGTTGGCGTTACCGCAATCCGCATCAGTGCGTGTGGTTCCCCATCGAGGCCGATTGGGAGGCGCCGAGCTTTAAAATCGTCGGGCAGGGCATGCCCCCGATGGTCGATGCCGGTTTTGATTTCTATGCTCCGCAGTCCTTTGAGGATGCTGCAGGCCGGCGTTTGATGATCGGATGGTCGGGTTGCCCCGATGCGACGGCAGAAAACCCGACGGTGGCGCGCGGGTGGCAGTGCGCGTTGACGGTGCCGCGAGAGCTGAGCATGCGCGATGGTAAGCTCTGCCAGCAGCCGGCGCACGAGATTGAGAGGATGCGCGGCGACTGCGTTCGCGCGACAGGCGGTGAAACCGTTGAGGAGCCGGGACGCCTGTTTGATCTTGTGGTTTCCTGTGAGGGCGCCAAGATGGTCGAGCTCGAAATCCGCAAGGGTGTCTTTGTACGTTATGCGGACGGGATGCTTACCCTCGACATGGGTGACGAAGGCTATGGGCGCGACCAAAGGTCGATCGAGCTCAGCGAGCTTCGCGACCTGCGCGTGCTTTCGGACACTACGATGGTCGAGATTTTTGCCAACAGCGGCGAGGCGGCACTTACGAGCCGTACCTATTCGCCGGCGGTTTCGGCGATGGGGTTGCATGCCGAGGGTGCGGCGTCGATGGATTTCTACCGCCTCGCGCATTAACCGTGCGTGGAGCACGATTGGACTTGCCGGGCGGAATGTGTCGCAGTTGCCGCAGCGAACTACCGTTTATCGTGTATAGCTACCGTTTGCGGAGTAAGTAACACTCATTTATAAACCGTGTAAAATCTCAGTTAAGCACGGAGTTTTCCAGGGAGACGCTGTCCTTTGTTGTGTGCAAGGGGCGGCGTCTCTTTGGCGCTTGGACGCCGTTGTGCAACAGTGCGGCGGCGCGTGCCATGTATTGAAAAACCAACGTAGAGATGGGTCGTGATAATAATGGGCAAGTACGTAATCGTGGTTGAGTCTGGGTCGGATGTGACGCCGGAGCTCTGCGAACGCTACGGTATCGTGCGCGTGCCTATGCATGTCACGATTGGTGACGAGACCGTCGAGGACGGTTCGATCGATCCGCTCGAGATTTATTCACGCTGCAACGAGTTTGGCGTAATGCCCAAGACCAGCGGCTGCGCGCCTGCGGATTTTGCTCACGTGTACGACCGTATCCATGCCGAGCAGCCCAACGCGACTATTCTGCATCTCGCGTATTCCGAGGCCACGACCTGCTCGCATCAGTCCTCCAAGATTGCAGCCAAGGGGCGCGACTACGTGTTCTCCATGGACACGCGTTTTGTCTCGGTGGGCCAGTCGCTCGTTGTCGTCGAGACCGCCAAATACATCGAGGCTCACCCCGATGCCACCGTCGACGAGATCTTTGCTTTTACGAATTCCGTCATGGACCGTGTGCTGCTGGGCTTTGTTCCTACCGACCTAGCCTTCCTTAAAGCAGGCGGTCGTCTGTCCAACGTGGCATTCCTGGGCGCCCACCTGCTCAAGATTAAGCCCTGCATTGAGGTAACGGGCGGTAAGTTTGTGGCGACCAAGAAGTTCCGCGGCTCTATGCTCAAATGCGCCCGTGCCTTTATTGACCACATGGTTGCCAAGGGCGAGATTGACTACTCGCACATTGGCCTGGCGTATTCGGTGGGCCTTTCCCAGGAGCTGCGCGACGACATGGAGGTCTATGCGCACGACCTGGGCTTTAAGGACGTTACCTGGACTCAGGTCGGTGGCGTCATCTCGAGCCATTGCGGCCCGACCGCCTTCGGTGCGGTGCTCACGCTTAAAGCGTAAGGCCTGGCGTCTATCGATTTCTATTGCCTCGGCGGCGGGCGGGTTGCGACAACCTTCCCGCCGCTCTTGCGTGGGGCCAAATAGAACAACCCAATTGACCGCTAAACCGTTTCGCCATCATACGTATGGGCTAGAATGATTCTGGCATTTATGTAGCTAAAACCAATGAGAGGCAAGGTAGCGGGAATGGCAGAGATGACGCTCGAGGGTGTGGACGCTCGTCCTGAGGACTCCGCGTTTGCCCTGGGCCGCGTACATTCGATTGAAACGATGGGTACGGTCGACGGTCCCGGCATTCGCTTTGTGGTGTTTGTTCAGGGCTGCCCCATGCGCTGTGCGTATTGCCACAACCCCGACACCTGGTCGGTTAACGGCGGCACCATGGTGACCGTCGAGCACCTGATGGACGAGTTCCAGAGCAACCATGAGTTTTACCGCAGCGGCGGTATTACGGTGTCCGGCGGCGAGCCGCTCCTGCAGCCCGCGTTTTTAGCCGACCTGTTCCGCGCCATGCACAATAACCCTGATGGTCGCGTGCATACCTGCTTGGATAGCTGCGGCTATGCGTTCGATCCCGCGCATCCCGAGAAGTTCGATGCCGTACTCAACGAGACCGATATGGTGCTGCTCGACATTAAACACGCCGATCCCGTCGAGCATAAAAAGCTGACCGGTTGCGATCCCGCACGCATTCTGGCGTTTGGTGATGAGCTCGCGCGTCGCAAGATTAAGGTTGTTATTCGCCACGTGGTAGTGCCGGGTATCACCGATACGGTGGAGGAATGCGAGAAGCTCGGTCGTCTGATCGCCCCGTGGCATAACGTGGTCGGTCTGGAAATGCTGCCGTATCACACGATGGGTGTCGTCAAGTACGAGCAACTGGGCATTCCCTATAAGCTCGAGGGCGTTCCACAGATGGATACCGCGCGCATGCCCGAGCTGCGCAACGCCGTCATGACGGGCATGAAAAAGCGCCGCGCGGAACTCAAAAACGCTATCGGCTAGCGAGCCATTTTCGCTCCCCAAGGGCACTCATTGGGGACAGACTTAAATGAGTGCCCCTGGGCACCTAGTTGATTGCTAAAGAGCCCCGTCCTAAAAAGACTGCTCTCTGGGTTGCGGTGAGATGCGCAACAGAATCGTGCCATTTGGATAAATACGCTTGTGGTTTCTTTAAAGACGCCTTAAACGCCGCTGAATATCTTTGGAAAGAAATGCCTGTTCGATATTATGCTGCTCGTATATGAACGGTAGCAGTCAGGAGACCACGTGCGAAACAACGCATCGCGGGACGAGTATGTGCCGCAGCATGGCAGCAGATATGAGACGAAGGGCACGTCTTCGCGTGGCCTTGCTGACGCTTGCATCCGCGTGACGAAGATTGCCGCCATTGGGATGCTGACGTTGGCGGATATTATCCTCGGAATTACCGCCAAAACCTACGCGTCGGAGCGAATGGCACACTCAGATGCGTCAACGGTACAGATGCAAAACAAAAAGGTCTCTGAATCTAAAGCCACCGCAAGCCAAACCCTGTCGACAGCGAGCCTCAAGACGAGACTTTCGAAGGCGGACTTCAACGATATCCCTTCGGGTGATACCGTTCGGACCTTCTCGTTGGTGGATAACAAGACTCCTGCCTTGGAGGATGAGAGCCTTGCCTCGCTCCAGGATGCCCTGTGTCGGGCGCAGGAGCTGGGCGACGTGGGTGTAGTGTTCTACGACCTATCGAGCGGTAGGGGCGTGACGTATAACGCCGATGTCGAGGTGTATGGAGCGAGCAGCTACAAAGCGCTGTATGCGCTCTATATTTGCGAGACGTTGGTCGAATCGGGGCGGGTGTCGCTCGATGGGCCTTTAGCCACGTATGGTGGTTGCAGCATGGGCTGGCAGACGGTGCGCGACCTTATCGAGAATGCCGTCGCCAACTCAGACAACGATTCGTTTATCGCGTTACGCGCGGCGTTTGACCATGATGGCTATGAGGATTGGATTGCCAATCTGGGTGTTGATGACGAAACGGCACTGAATCCGATGAGTGATTTTCCGACCTACTGCCCGCGCACTTCTGCGAGGTTATGGCGTGAGATGAGCGAGTATCTGAGCATGGATACCGAGACTTCACAGTGGTTGTCGGGCCTTCTGACATCAACATCGCGCTCGTTTATTCGCGATGGCATTGCGGACGAGCAGGTTTTGGTGCGCAACAAGGCAGGCTGGATTAGCGAGGATGGTTACTATTCGACATGCGATGCAGGCCTCATCGACATCGATGGCCGTACCTATGTCATGAGCGTCATGACATCGATGCCATGGAGTGACCGTTCGAGCGAGGTTACGGCCGCGATTGCAAAGGCTCTGTTTGATACGCGAGCTGCGCTGGCTTAGCGTGTTCGTTTGGCGAGGTCAAACAAAATGCTGGTACCATACCTTGGTTGAGAATTTCGTATAGGTTTGGGGAATGGTATGGCTACCATCGCGATTATCGGTGCGCTCGAAAAAGAGATCATGCAGATTAAGGAAGAGCTGAGCGACGTTTGCATGGTACAGGAGGCGGGCTTGACCGTTGTGAGCGGTGAGCTCGACGGCCTGACAGTTGTCGCCACGACGGCGGGCATGGGCACGGTGAACGCCGCCGCTGCAACACAGCACCTCATTAGCAAGTATGCTCCGCAGGCTGTTGTGTTTTCGGGCATTGCGGGCGGTTTGAACCCCAAGCTCCATATCGACGACGTGGTCATTGGCAAACGCCTACGCTATCTGGATACCGATACCGCGCTTATCGCCGAGTCCGCACCGGGGCTCGAGGAGTTTGGCTCGACGCCCGCGCTGGTCGATATTGCCGCCGACGTGCTTGCTGAGCGTGGGTTTGTTGACGCTTCGAAAAATGCAGTCGCTTCGAACGAGGGCACCAAGCAGTTCCTGGTCGGCACGATTGCCACGGGTAACCGCTTTGTGACGGGCGCTACCATGCGCAACGACGCTATCGAGGCGACGCATGCCGATTGTGTCGGCATGGAGGGCGCGGCAATTGCCCATGTCGCAACCAAAAATGGTGTCGATTGCCTGGTGTTGCGCGCTATCAGCGATAATTGTGACGAGGCGTACGATGCAATTTGCGAGCGAGAGTTCGATCTGTTCGAGTACGCGCGTGTCGCAAGTGACATCACGCTCGATATCGTCCGCCGCATTGCCGCTGCGCAATAACGCGTCTATTTGTAAGAACCTACGACCAAGGAGTGTCCATGGCCGATTCCATTAACTATCAGCTTGCCAAGTTCGTTGCCAGCTACGGCAAGGTTTCGCAGATTCCCGAGTCCACCTGCCCTGAGGTGAGCTTCGTCGGCCGCTCCAACGTGGGCAAGTCCTCCATCATGAACAAGCTATTTGGCCGCAAGAACCTGGTCAAGGTTTCGAGCACGCCGGGCAAGACGAGCAACATCAATTTCTTCGAGGCCGACGACGTGCATTTCGTGGACCTGCCGGGTTACGGTTTCGCCCGTCGCTCCAAGGCCGAGCGCGACCGCTGGGCCGAGCTTATCGGCGACTTTTTTGACTCCGAGCGCAGCTTTAACCTGGTTGTGTCGCTGGTGGACATTCGCCACGACCCCAGTAAACTCGACCATGACATGATCGACTACCTACAGGGCAACGAGTTCAACTTTATCGTCTGCCTCACCAAGGCCGACAAACTCAGCCGCACCCAGCAGGCTCGCCAAGCAGCAGCCATCAAAAAGCAGCTCAACGTCCCGGCCGAGAACGTGATCATCACAAGCTCCCAGACCGGTACCGGCATCGACGAACTCAAGCGCCGCATCGCCGAAGCCTGCCTCTAGTAAGTGCTCCTTACCAGCAAGAGCCCCTGCCAATAAAAATCAGCTATCAGCCCGGCGCCCCTTCAAAGCGTGGGTCCCTGTAGACATCCTCAGCAAGGTAGGCGCTGGGACGGTCGGGATGTTCCCTCAAAATCATTCCGCAGCGCGAAGGCCCCTTGTCCGTCGCTCCGTAGGAGCAGGACAAGGAGCCTTCATGCGCGAGGACGATTTTGAGGGAACATCCCGACCGTCCCGGACAGGTATATGAGGAGGATGTCTACAGGTACTCGATTTGAGCGCCCTCGGTGTCGCACGTGAGGATATGCGTATCACACTTGGGGAACTGCTCGCGCAGCTTGACCTGCAGGAACTTTGCCACGATGGTGTCGTCGGTCACAGCCATGAGAGTCGAGCCCGAACCACTGATCCAGATGGTCTTGGCGCCGCCGTTAAGGCAGGTGTCGCGCACGGCGTTGTAGTCGGGAATCAGACGGCGACGATAGGGTTCCTGGATGCGGTCGTCATTGGCGGCGGCAATCAGGTCGAGGTCACCAGTCTCCAAGCCGCGTGTCATACCGGCGATGCGGCCCATCTGCCACACGGCGGTGGAGAGCGGAATCTCCTGCGGTACGACCTTGCGCGCCTCGCTCGTGTGTACCTCGTAGGGCGGAATCACGGTAATAAAACGCAAGCGATTGCTTACCTCGTAGCGCAGGCACTGGGGGAGCGAATCGGTCGGCGTAAAGGAGCAGACGGCGCCGCCCAGGATGGCAGGGGCGACGTTATCGGGATGCCCCTCGACCTCGGTGGCAATGCGGACGAGCTCGGCACGGTCGACGGTGTAGCCCGTCAGCGCGGCGGCGGCCATAATGCCGGCGACGACGCAGGTGGAGCTGGAGCCCAGGCCGCGGGCGACGGGAACGTCAGTCTGAATGTCGATGGCGACGGGGAAGGCCGGCTCGCCCCATGCGGCCAGTGCATCGACAAAGCTCACGTAGACCAGGTTGTTCTCGTTTTGGAATTCCTCGGGGCAGCCCGTGATGGTGAGCTTGTCGGCGCGCTCGAAGGTAAAGTGCGAGTAGAGGCTGACGGCCATGCCGAGGGTGTCGTAGCCGATGCCTAGGTTGGCGCTGGTTGCTGGGACGGTGATTTTGATCATGTGGGTCCTCCTGGGCGGGGCTGGCCGTTTAGTTCGCTGCTCGGGCAGTCCTGGCTCGCTCGGAAAGCACATTAAGTGCTTTCCGGCTCGTGCGGAACTCGCGACGAACTAAACGGCCAGACCCGCTCGCATGCTCGTCATTATCCCAAAAGCTAAATAAAAAGAAGGTGCGCCGGCTTTCGCCGGCGCTTAATGAGGGATCTAGTTGGTGCTCATTCGTTTTGCTGCGGACTCGACGTAGCTTGCCATCTCATCGACGTCGCAGACGTCTTCGAAGCGGACGGGCTTGGACTCGAGTTCGGCGAGCTGTGCCGGTGCGATCGTATTGGTGGCCTGCTCGAGCACGCGCATGGCTTCAAAATCATCCTCGGGAACGTCAAGCCCCAGGGCGTCACAGCAGGCGCGCGGGAACTTGTAGGGGCTGGCGGTCGAAAGCAGCACGCGGGCCTTGGCGCCCTCGGCAGGAGCGACCTTTTCAAAGACGTGATAGCCGCAAGCGGTGTGCGGGTCGATCACATAACCGTTCGCATCCCAGCAGCTCTTGATGGCGGCGCGGACCTCGTCCTCGCTGGCCCAGCCGCAGCCAAAGACGCTCTGGATCTTGGCCAGCAGCTCGGCGGGTACCTCGTAGCGGCCAGTCTGTGACAACTGCTCCATAAGGCCGGCAACGAGTTCGCAGTCGCCGTCGGACAGGAAGTAGAGCATGCGCTCCAGGTTGGAGCTAATAAGGATGTCCATCGACGGCGAGATGGTCGTGAAGAACGGGCGGTTGCGGTCGTAGACGCCGGTAGTCAGGAAGTCGGCAAGCACGTTGTTCTTGTCGCTCGCCACGACGAGCTTGGCGACGGGTAGGCCCATGCGCTTGGCGTAGTAGCCGGCCAGGATGTCGCCAAAGTTGCCGGTCGGCACACAGAACTCTACGGCGTCGCCGGCCTCGATGGCGCCGGCGCGCAGCAGCTGCGCATAGGCGGCAAAGTAGTAGACGACCTGCGGTACCAGACGGCCGACATTGATGGAGTTGGCGCTCGAAAGCACCGTGCCGGCGGCCTCCAGGCGCTCGGCAAGCTCCTTATCGGCAAAGATACGCTTGACGGCGCTCTGGGCGTCGTCAAAGTTGCCGCGGATGCCGCAGACGGCGACGTTGTCGCCCTCCTGCGTGGACATCTGCAGGTTCTGGACGCGGCTGACCTTGCCCTCGGGATAAAAGACGGTGATGCCCGTGCCCGGAGCGTCGGCAAAACCGGCGAGCGCGGCCTTGCCCGTGTCGCCCGATGTGGCGGTGACGATCATGATGCGCTCGGCGCCGCCGTCCTTGGCGGAAGTGCGGGCCATCAGACGGGGGAGCATCTGCAGGGCAACGTCCTTGAAGGCGCTTGTGGGGCCGCCAAAGAGCTCCATCACATAGGTCTGAGGGGCGTCAGCGCCCGGCGCAGCGTCGAGTTTGACGAGCGGCGTAACCTCTTCACTCGCGAACGTGCCGCGGTATGCCTCGTCGACACACGCCGAAATTTCTTCGGCCGTGTAATCATTCAGTAACATTCCCAACACATCTTGAGCGATTTCAAAGTACGATTTATCTGCAAGCGAGCTGATATCGACCTGCTGGGTGCCGAGCTCGTCCGAGACAAACAAACCCCCGTCGGGAGCGATGCCGGTACGGATTGCCACCTTACTTGAGCACGATAAAGTGCGTCCTCGTGTACTATGATAAGTTCCCATATAACACTGCTCCTCGGATGCCTTGGTCCCAATCGGTGAAACCATGGTATCAGAGCGCGCAAAATAGGTTTGCAGAGGCTTTTTAGAAAGGTAACCTCCAGCCCATGATTAAGATTGCCAAGTTTGGCGGCTCGTCGGTCGCCGACGCTGAACACTTCAAGAAGATCAAGGCCATCGTCGACGCCGACCCTGCCCGCCGTTTTGTGGTGGTTTCCGCCTGCGGCCGCCGCTTTAAGGGCGACACCAAGGTGACCGACCTGCTCTACCTGGTTAACGCGCACGTTAAGTATCACGTGTCGTGCGAGGAACTGCTCGAGGACATTGGCCAGCGCTATTTTGATATCGCTGACGAGCTGGAGCTCACCTATCCCATCCGCGAGGAGTTCGCGGCCTTTGCCGAGCGCGCCCGCTCGGGCGGCTACTCTACCGAGGAGCTCGTGAGCCGCGGCGAGTATTTCACCGCTCGCCTGATGGCCGAGTACCTGGGCCTGCCGTTCCTGGACGCCGCGACGGTTGTGGCGTTCCATCACGACGGTACGCTCAGCATGAATCGCACCTCCGAGCTGGTGCAGGAGTACGGCCAGCAGGGCGGCTTTGTTATGCCCGGTTTCTACGGCGCGACGCGTGAGGGCCAGATCAAGCTGCTCGACCGTGGTGGCGGCGATATTTCCGGCTCGATCCTGGCCAAGTGCCTGGGTGCCGACCTGTACGAGAACTGGACCGACGTCTCGGGCTTCTATTCTGCCGATCCTCGCATTGTGCCCGAGGCTCAGCCCATTGCGCGCGTTACCTACGAGGAGCTGCGCGAACTTTCGTACATGGGTGCAAGCGTCTTGCACGAGGAGGCCGTGTTCCCCGTGCGCGAGGCGGGTATTCCGCTGGTCATCAAGAACACCAATGCGCCGCAGGACCCCGGCACCATCATTAGCGAGACGGCTGATGAGGGTGAGGCAGAGCCCATCATTACCGGCGTGACCGGCAAGCGCGGCTTTGTCGCCATCAACGTTGCCCGCGACCGCACCAAGCCCCGTGTTGGCTTTATGCGCCGCGCGCTTTCGGTCTTCGAGCGCTATGACGTTTCCGTCGAGCACATGCCCACCGGTGTCGACCGCTTTGGCGCCGTGGTGCAGGAGCAGGACGTGCACGACTCGCTGTACTCGCTCGTGGGCGACATTCAGCAGGAGGTCGAGCCGCTCGAGATCGAGGTTGTCGAGGGCCTGGCGCTCATCGCGACCGTCGGCCGTAACCTGCGTGGCCGCGCAGGTATCTCGGGCCATCTGTTTGGCATGCTTGGCCAGGCCGGCGTGAGCGTGCGCATGATTTCGCAGAGCTGCGACGAGATCAACATCATTATCGGTGTCGAGGAGAAGGACTTCGACCTGGCGATTCAGACCATCTACCGTGCCTTCTCCGATGAGAACGGCATTGTGAAGGTCTCCGACCTGGAGGTCCCCGCACCGGTCGATCCCGCCCTGGCCGCGCTCCGCAAGTAGCTGCCGTCCCGGTGCATTTTTGGGACAAGTGCCAAAAATCTACGGCGGGGCGTTTCGTTTCGGTTTCGTTTCGACGGGGCGGGTTTCGTGTCCGCCCCGTTCTTGTATACACTGGCAACAATAATTGGCCTGCTCGGCGTGCGGGCAAAAGCCAAAACCTTTAAAGGGGGAAGCATGAAACAGTACACGGTTGCTATTTTGGGCGCGACGGGAGCCGTGGGCACCCAGATGCTCGAGTGCCTCAACGAGCAGGAGTTCCCGGTCGGTAAGCTCAAGCTGTTGGCAAGTGCACGCTCCGCGGGCAAAACCGTTGAGTTCCGCGGCGAGCAGATCGTGATTGAAGAGGCTTGCCCCGAGGCCTTTGAGGGCTGCGACATCGTACTCGGCGCTGCCGGCGACGATATCGCCAAGGAGCTGCTGCCCGAGGCCGTCAAGCGCGGCGCCGTCGTGGTCGACAACAGCCATGCCTTCCGCATGGATCCCGAGGTGCCGCTGGTCGTGCCCGAGATCAATGCCGACGATATCAAGTGGCATCACGGCCTTATCGCCAACCCCAACTGCGCGACCATCATCGGTCTGGTTCCCACGTGGCCGCTGCACCAGCTCGCCGGCGTGAAGCGCATGATCGTCTCGACGTATCAGGCGGCTTCGGGTGCCGGCGCTCCCGGTATGGCCGAGCTCGAGGCTCAGCTGGCCGCCCTGGGCCGTGGCGAGGAGATTCCCGAGCCGCGCGCGTTTGCCGCCCAGCTGGCGAGCAACCTGATTCCGCAGATCGGCGGTGTCAAGGAGGAAGGCTTTACCTCCGAGGAGATGAAGCTGCAAAACGAGGGCCGCAAGATCATGCACCTGCCCGAGCTGCGCGTGAACTGCACCTGCGTGCGCGTGCCCGTGCTGCGTTCGCACTCCGAGAGCATTACGCTCGAGTTTGAGCGCGACATCACGGTCGAGGAGGCCCGTGCCGCGCTGGCCGCCGCTCCCGGCGTGAAGCTGGTTGACGACATGAGCGCCGAGGATGCACACGACCGCTTCCCCATGCCGATGGACACCTCCGACCAGGACCTGATTTGGGTCGGTCGCGTGCGTCGCGACATCTCGAACCCCGAGGCCGCGCGCGGCATCACCTTCTGGTGCTGCGGCGACCAAATCCGTAAGGGCGCGGCAACCAACGCCGTCCAGATCGCTAAGCTGCTCTGCGAGTAGTGTGACCTGTCCGGCGGTGGCCGGGCTTGGTTTTCAGAACGTCCTCGACCATGTGTGGCGCCTTGTCCTGCTCCTTCGGAGC
>WGSR01000050.1 GCA_014871545.1 Collinsella sp.
GTCCCGGGCACCTTCGATCCCATAACGTTTGGCCATATCGACGTCATCCGCCGCGCCCGCCGCATCTTTCCCAGCGTGATCGTTGCCGTTGCCGAGTCGCAGGGCAAAAACGGCGTCGGCACCACGTTTATGCTCGAAGAGCGCGTGGCGCTTGCCCGTGAAGCGCTCGGTGATATTGACGGCGTCGAGGTTCTGCCCTTCACCGGCCTCTTGGTCGATTTTGCCCGCGAACAGGGAGCGGGAGCCGTGGTCAAGGGTCTGCGTGCCATGACCGACTTTGAGTACGAGCTGCAGCAGGCCGACCTCAACTACCGCCTGGATAACGAGCTGGAGTCCATCTTTGTCATGAGTGCGCCGCAGTACGGCTATATCTCGAGCTCGGTGGTTCGCCAGATTGCCTCGCTCGGTAGCGACGTCTCTAATTTTGTTCCGTCCAATGTGGTCAAGGCGCTCAAACATCGCTTTTCGTGACGTTTTTTAATGCCTGGTGGCATGTGGTAAACTAACACGATGATATGTTACCTATGAAAGGAGACCGGATGCCGGGCGAGAATTTTCCTGGCGACAGGATCGTGAGTCTTGTCGACGAGCTCGAGGGGCTCATCGAAGAGGCTAAGACGCCGTTCGGCAAGAACGCCCAGATGAAGGTTATCGATGCCGACGTCTTCTTTAACATCCTCGACGAGATCCGCATGAGCTATCCCGAGGAATGGCAGAAGTCCCGCCGTATCCTCAAGGAGCGCGAGGAGCTTATGGCTTCCGCCGCCGCTCAGGCCGATTCCATCATCGCCGATGCTCAGCAGCAGGCGCTCACCATTGCCGGTGAGCAGGAGATCGTCCGCTTAGCGCAGCAGCAGGCCGATGATATCCGCGACCGTGCCCAGCAGTATGAGCGCGAGACGCGCTATGCCGCCGAGGACTACGCCGAGCAGGTCTTTACGCACCTCGAGGAGAACCTCAAGAGCCTGACCGGTACGGTGACCCGTTGCCGTCAGCAGCTCAACGAGGGTGCCGCCCAGCAGAACGGTCAGTGGTAATGGCTGAGTTCCCGAGCGTTACCGTCGATCTTTCCGAGCAGCTCGAGTTTCCCGGAGACTCGTATCCGCTGACCGGCAAGGTCGATGTCGCCGCCTATACGGTGGGCGAGAAGGAGTACCAGCTGCAGGACGGCATTGACTACGACGTGGTCTTTACCAATGCCGGCACCGGTGTTCTGCTTACGGGTATGGTCCGCGCGCACGCAACCGGTGAGTGCGACCGTTGCCTGGAGCCCGCTTCGTTTGATATTGCCGGTGAGATTGAGGAATTCTATCTATTTAACGAGCCCGAGGACCCCGAGGCCTACGAAGACGGCTATGAGTTGCTGGGCGAGGATCGCATCGTCGATCTGGGTGAGCCCATCAACGACGCGGTCGTCATGGACACGCCGTTCGTTGTCCTGTGCAAGCCCGATTGCCGCGGCCTATGCCCCACTTGCGGCATCAATCTCAACGTCGAGCAATGCGATTGCGCCGCTCAAGCAGAGGCCGAATGGGCCGCTGCCACGGAAAATCCATTTGCAGCATTGAAGAATCTCAAGCTTGACGAGTAAAACTGTGGTAGTATCGCTACTTGCGCGTAATCGCCACACTGGATAGTTCATAAGGAAGGTCACTATGCCCGTACCTAAACAAAAGCAGGGTCGTATCCGCACTCACACCCGCCGTTCCGCCAACATGAAGATTTCGGCTGCGGCTCAGTCCACGTGCCCCCGTTGCGGTGCTGTCAAGCTCCCGCACCACGTGTGCCCCAGCTGCGGTTTCTACAAGGACCGCGAGGTTATCGTTACCGAGTAACTGTATACTCTGGATGCGATGCCGTTCCAACTGGAACCACAATGGCCGGCTCAATGAGTCGGCCATTTTTGTATAAGGAGTATGTATATGAGTAACGTTCGCGTTTGTGTAGACGTTGTGGGCGGAGACGAGAAGCCTCAGGTCGTCCTCGACGGTATCGAGGCGGCGCTTGCGGCGGATTCCGATATCGAGGTCCTGGCCGTCGGTCCTGCAGAGATCGTGAACCCCTTTGCCGCGGCTCACGCTCGCGTTGAGGCCTTGGAGGCGCCCGATGTCATCGCCATGGATGACGATCCCATTCGAGCCGTGATGATCAAGCGCAAGTCCTCGATCGTGCTTGCCTGCCGCGCTATCAAGAAGGGTAACGCTGATGCGTTCTTCTCTGCCGGCTCCACCGGCGCCATGACCGCTGCCGCTACCGCCTATGTGACGCCGTTTAGGTATTTGGCGGAGGGCAAGAAGCAGCCGGTGCGTCCGTGCCTCACCAATGCACTGCCCAACCGCGCCGGCGGCCTGACGGTCCTGTGCGACATGGGCGCCAACCCCGATGTCGAGGTCGACGACATGGTGCGTTTTGCCCAGATGGGTAGCGCCTATGCGCGCGTCGTCTTGGGCATTGAGCATCCCCGCGTCGGTCTGCTCGGCAACGGCACCGAGGATGAGAAGGGCTCCAACTTTACCAAGGCGTGCTTCCCTGCCATGAAGGCCGCCGTTCCCGGCTTTGTGGGCAACTGCGAGGGAACCGACCTGACCTCGGGTAACTTTGACGTCGTCGTTGCCGATGGCATGTCGGGCAACATCGCGCTCAAGGCGACCGAGGGCGCCGCCAAGTTTTTGCTGCAAGAGCTCAAGGGTGCCTTTATGGCTTCGCTGGGCACCAAGATCGCCGCGCTGCTCATCAAAAAGCAGATGCGCGAGATCAAGGCAAAGCTCTCGGGCGATGCTAAGGGCGGCGCCATTCTGCTGGGCCTGCGTGGCGTGGTCCTGATCGGCCACGGTGCCACCTCGGTCGAGGCCGTCAAAAACGGTACGCTCGCCGCGGCGGAGGCCGTGCGCGCCGGGCTTGTCGAGAACGTCGCCAACTCTATGGACGGCATCGTTTTGTAGGAGCGAGTTAGAGCGCTGTTATGTGCCTCGCGGCCTGCGTCGTGGGGTAGAATCAAAACCGTGTCTTGGCGCTGCGCTTGCGGCGCCAGCGCGTTGATGTTCACGCAATACGAGAGGAAGCGCTATGGACCGCTCCGAAATCTTCGATAAGATCGCCGAAGTCGCCGCTGACGTTCTGGGCGTCGATGTCGCCGACATTAGCGACGAGACTACCTTTGACGATCTCGATGCCGATTCGCTCGAGCGTCTGCAGCTGGTGACGGCCATCGAGGACGAGTTCGACCTCGAGATCGATGACGAGACCCTGCTGTCGCTCAACTCTGTCGCCGACGCTGTCGACGCTATTGAAAACGCCAAGGAGGCCTAAGTCTTGGCTTTATCTCAACGACTCGAGCGCGCCCAGGAAATCCTGGGCCACGAGTTCAATAACAAGGTGCTGCTGCGCGCGGCGCTTACGCACCCCTCTGCCGTGGAAGGTCAGCCCGTCTCGGCGAGCTATGAGCGCCTTGAGTTTTTGGGCGATTCCATTTTGGGCGCCGTGGTTGCCCGCTCGCTCTTTGAGTCCTACCCGGAGTTTGACGAGGGCAAGCTTACACGCCTGAAGGTGTCGCTCGTCTCGGGCGCCACGCTGTCCGAGGTCTCCCATGAGCTGGGCATCGACGACATCATCATCTTTGGTGCCTCCGAGACCGGTACCGGCGCGCGCGGCCTGCACTCTGCGCTCGAGAATGTCTATGAGTCGCTCGTGGGCGCGCTGTATCTGGATGCCGGCTGGGATGCGGCGGCGGAGTTTATCCACCGTACACTCAAGCCGCACCTGGCTTCCGAGCGTGCCGAGCACCCCGCGAACCCCAAGTCGTTCTTGCAGGAGTGTGTGCAGGCAGACGGCCACGAGCCTCCCGCGTATAAGCTGGTTGGCTCCGAGGGTCCCGCGCATGCGCCCACCTTTACCGCTGTGGTGCTCATCGACGGCATCCGCCAGGGCCGCGGTACCGGTTCCTCCAAGAAGGAGGCCGAGGGAGCCGCTGCGCTTGAGGCACTCGACCGCATGGGCTACACCACCAACGGCGTGATTCTCAACAAGAAGCCTGTTTAAGCGAGGAACCGTGTATCTCAAGTCCCTCACGCTCAAAGGGTTCAAGTCGTTTGCCGACCGCGCCCATATGACGTTTGAGCCGGGCCTGACCGTCATCGTCGGTCCCAACGGCTCGGGAAAATCGAACATCTCCGACTCGATTCTGTGGGTCCTGGGCGAGCAGAGCGCCAAGCAGTTGCGCGGCCAGGCCATGGAGGACGTCATCTTCTCGGGCTCGTCGGCGCGCAAGCCGGTGGGTGTCGCCGAGGTCACGCTGGTGCTCGATAACTCGGACCATATGCTTCCCGTCGACTTTGACGAGGTGGCTATCACCCGCCGCATGTATCGTTCGGGTGAGAGTGAGTACCTCATCAATTCGAGCCCGTGCCGCCTGATGGACATCCAGGATATCCTGCACGATTCGGGGCTGGGCAAGGATACGCATTCCATCATCAGCCAGGGCAAGCTCGATGCCATTTTGCAGAGCCGCCCCGAGGAGCGCCGTGCCCTCATTGAGGAGGCCGCCGGCATCTCCAAGCACAAGCGTCGCAAGGAGCGTGCGCTCAAAAAGATCAAGTCGATGGACGAGCACCTGACCCGTGCCCGCGACATCAATAAGGAGATTGCCCGTCAGCTGCGGCCGCTGGAGCGTCAGGTCGATCGCGCGCGCAAGTACAAAGAGCTGTCCTCGCGCGCGAACGAGCTTACGCAGATGCTGGCCGTCGACGAGCTCCGTTCGCTGCAATCGCAGTGGAACGACCTGGAGAGCCGCTCTAAGGAGGGCACCGCCGAGCTGGAGCTCGCGCAGTACCGCCTGGGTGAGAAAGAGCGCGAGCTCGAGAAGCTCCAGGTCATGCTCGAAGAAAAGGGCCTGTTTGTGGGCGACTTGGGCGAGCAGCGCCGACATATGCAAGATGTGGTCGGTCGCATTAACTCCGACATGCGCCTGCTCGAGGAAAAGGGCCACAACATGGTGTCGCGCCTGTCCGACATGCGCGGCCAGATCTCGAGCTCCGAGCATCAGCGCCGTCGTGTGGTCGAGGAGCTCGAGGATGCGCGTGCCCAACTCGAGGAAGTGACTGGCGCGCGTATGCGGGCTCAGGAGGACGTCGACGCCGCTGGTCCTGCCGCCGCCGAGCTCCACGAGCGTCGCGTTGCGCTCGATGCGCAGATTTCGCAGCTTTCGCGCGAACAGCGCGATGTGCAGCGCGTTGCCGATAATGCTGCGCTCGAGCTCGCCAAGGTAAAGGATTCGCTTTCCAATGCCGAGGTCGAGGACAACATGTATGCCTCGCGCCTGGAGCAGATCGATGAGCAGCTCGAGGAGGTCACGGCATCGCTTGATAGCCGCCGCAACCGTGCTGAGGAGCTCGAAGGCGCGCTCGACCAGGCTCGTCAAGCCCAGAGCGATGCGCGTGAGGCTACCGAGGTCGCCCGTGCAGCCCTTAAGGATTTGCGTAATCGCGAGAGCGAGGCGCGCAACAAGCTGTCCGAGGTGCGCTCGGAGCTTTCCAGCCAAAAGAAGCTTGATGCTCGCATGGCCGACAGCTCGCCGCTCGTAAGCCGTCTGGTGGGCGCGCTGGGCGATGATGTTTCGGGCCGTCTGGGCGATGTACTCGAGGCACCGCGTGAGCTTGAGGGCCTGGTTGAGCAGCTGCTCGCCGGCGATATCGATGCCCTGCTGTTCGATAACGCTGCCGCACTTGAGCGTGCCGGTCGCGCTGCCCTGGACCAGAAGAAGGCCTCGGGTGAGGCTCTGCTGGTGGCGCGCAGTGTGAGCGGCCCTGCGGCCGCCGAGGGCGCCGCCGGCACCCGTCTTGTTGATTGCCTGTCCGTGCGTGCCGGCTACGGTCCGGTCGTCGAGGCCTTGCTTGGCGGCTATTACGTGGTCGATGACTTGGCCGCCGCGCTGTCCGCGCCGGTCGTTGATGGCGTGACCTATGTGACTCCCGATGGCGCACGCGTTGCCTGCGGCGGCCTGGTTCGCGTGGGGCTTGATGCCGGCGAGGCTTCGGGCGCTCTGGAGCGCAAGCGTCGTATCCGCGAGCTGGAAGGCCTGGAGCCCGATCTTGCTGCCGTGTTTGAGCATGTTTCGGATCAGGTCGTCGAGGCCAACGCTGCCGTTGAAGAGGCCCGTGCTGCCGAGGGCGATGCTGCCGGCGAGATTGCCCGCCTTGAGGGCGAGCGTCGCTCCCTGCTGTCCGAGATCGGCCGTCTGGAGCAGAGTGCCAACAATGCCGAGGTCGAGCGCGTGCGCATTTCCAAGCGCCGCGAGCAGGCTGCCGAGGCCGTTCGTGCCGCACGTCCGCGCGTGGATGAACTTACCCGTTCGCGTGACGAGGCCCGTGCGCAGGCGAGCGACCTGGGCCTGCAGATTGCCGAGGCCAACGACGAGCTCGATCGCGTGCGTCGCGACGATTCCGAGGCCGCCGGCAAGCTCGCCGACGCTAAGGTGCGCCTGGCTCAGACGAGTGAGCGCCTTCGTTCTCTGAAGGGCCGCGTGCCCGACCTGGAGCATCGCCTGGAGGGCATCGACCGCCGTATCCGCGGAACACGCCAGGCCTCGCGCTCGCTTGAGCTGCTGCGCCTTCGCGTCGATCCCATGCACGAGCGCTATTCTGCCCTGTTGGAGCGCGCCTCGGACTGGGCTGCGCGCCTGCGCGATCAGGCAACGCTTGAGGAGGCGGACTCGGCTTCGCTTAAGAAGACCATCGAGGACGCCAAGACCGAGGTCGCCCGCGCCAAAGAGAGGGTCGATGCTGCCGCCACGACGCAAAACGAGTTCAAGGTCGCACGCGGCAAGCTCGAGGTGCAGGTCGAGGCTGCCATCAAGGCCATCACCGCCGATGGCACTACGGTGCTCGAGGAAGCGCTCATGCTGCCGGCGCCCACCGATCGCGACGCTGCCGAGCGCGAGCTCAACCAACTCGTGCGCCAAATCAACAATCTGGGCCCCGTGAACCAGGTTGCCATGGAGGAGTACGAGCAGCTCAAGCGCCGCGCCGATTACATCGAGGAGCAACTGGCCGATCTGGAGAGCGCGCGCAAGGCGCTCACCAAGATCACCGTGGCGATTGACCGCAAGATGCGCAAGGCGTTCCTGGTGACGTTTGAGAAGGTCGACGCGAACTTCCGCGATATCTTCGCCATGCTCTTCCCGGGTGGTCAGGCTCACCTTGAGATGACCGATCCCGAGCATCCTGCCGAGACGGGCATTGAGGTCGTGGCGCAGCCGCGCGGCAAGCGTATCACCAAGATGATGCTCATGTCCGGTGGCGAGAAGAGCCTGACGGCGCTCGCTCTGCTCTTTGCCGTATACCGTACGCGCACGGTGCCGTTCTATGTGCTGGACGAGGTCGAGGCCGCGCTCGACGACGCCAACCTGTCCAAGCTCATCGGTGCTCTCGATGTGCTGCGTTCCGATACGCAGCTCTTGGTAATCTCGCATCAGCGCCGTACTATGGAGGACGCTGACGTTCTCTACGGCGTCTCGATGCAAGCCGACGGCGTCAGTCGCGTCGTCTCGCAAAAACTCGATCGCGAAACCGGAAAGGTCGTGAATGCATAATGGGATTCTTTGACGCACTCTCGCGCGGACTTGAGCGCAGCCGCGAGGCCCTCAACGAGGTCTTCTACTTTGGCGGTGAGGTCGACGAGGATTTTTGGGAGGACCTTGAGGACACCCTCGTTATGGGTGACATGGGTGCCGAGGTCGCCATTCAGGTCTCCGATGACCTGCGCGACGCCGCTGCCAAGAAGAACCTCAAGACCGCCCCGCAGCTTCGCCGCGCCCTGGCCGAGCAGCTCGAGGGCCATTTTGTGCCTGTTGAGCGCGACCCGTTTTCCGATACGCCGAGCTGCGTGCTGTTTGTCGGTATCAACGGCGCCGGCAAGACCACCACGGTCGGCAAGATTGCGAGCGCCATGGCCGCCCGCGGCAAGAACGTGGTTATCGGTTCGGCCGACACCTTCCGCGCCGCCGCTATCGAGCAGCTCGATGTGTGGGGTCAGCGTGCCGGCGTACCGGTTATCAAGCGTGACCGCGGCTCCGATCCTGCGAGCGTGTGCTATGACGTGCTCGACGAGGCCGATAAGCGCGGCAGCGACCTGGTGCTCATCGATACCGCCGGCCGTCTGCACACGAGTCCCGAGCTCATGCGCGAGCTCGCCAAGGTGGTCAATGTGACCCGTAAGCGCGCCGCCAATATGGCCGCCGGTCCCATGCCGGTCTCGGTCGTGCTTGTGATCGATGCCGCCACTGGTCAGAACGGTCTGAACCAGGCGCTCGAGTTTAACGAGGCGCTGGGCCTGGACGGTATTATCATGACTAAGCTCGACGGCACGGCTAAGGGCGGTATTGCCATGGCCGTGGCCGAGAAGCTCAAGCTCCCGATCCTGCGCATCGGCGTGGGCGAGCAGGTCGATGACCTGCAGGAGTTTAACGCCAAAGATTTCTGCCGCGCCCTGGTGGGCGAGTCCAACTAAGGAGTAACCAGTGTTTGATTCCCTGAGCGATCGCCTCAACGACACATTTGACCGCCTGCGCGGCAAGGGCAAGCTGACCGAGGCCGATATCACCTCGGCCATGCGCGACATTCGCATGGCGCTGCTCGAAGCCGACGTCAACTTCAAGGTCGTCAAGGAGTTTGTCGCCAAGACCAAGGAGCGTTGCATGACCGCTGAGGTCATGGAGTCGCTGTCGCCGGCGCAAAACGTCGTCAAGATCGTGCTCGACGAGCTCACCGAGATGCTCGGCTCCACCGAGAGCAAGCTCGTCTTTAGCAACCGCATCCCCAATGTCATTATGCTCGTGGGCCTGCAGGGCTCCGGTAAGACCACGGCGGCCGTAAAGCTGGCCTACCTGCTCAAGAAGCAGGGCCGCTCGCCGCTGCTCGCCGCGTGCGACGTCTATCGTCCCGCCGCTGCCGACCAGCTGGCCACGCTCGGTGGCGAGATCGGCGTACCAGTCTTTCGCGGCGACGGTGCGCACCCGGTCGACATCGCCAAGGGCGCCATCCAGGAGGCCGTCGACCACCTGCGCGACGTGGTCATTGTCGATACCGCCGGTCGTCTGCAGATCGACGAGCAGATGATGCAGGAGGCCGTGGACATCAAGAAGGCCGTCAAGCCCGACCAGGTGCTGATGGTCGTCGATGCCATGACCGGCCAGGATATCGTCAACGTCGTCTCGACGTTTGCCGAGCGCACCGACTTTGATGGCGTGATTATCTCCAAGCTCGACGGCGATGCCCGTGGCGGTGGCGCACTTTCGGTGCGTCAGG
>WGSR01000051.1 GCA_014871545.1 Collinsella sp.
TGCTGATTCCCACCGGCACACTCATCTTGCCGGCGTTGCTTCTGTCCATATTGGGCCCGCTGTTGGGAGCAGGCGGGATGATGTAGGGAGGAATACATGAACACGATGACTGACGTTGCTGGCAAGGTCTGGAGCTGGGCTGTTTGCCAGTCAATTCGCGCTCGCCAGCATGCCGGGGAGCTGCTGCAGGAGGAGAGTGCGCAGGGCACCACCGAATACGCCATCTTGGTCGGCGTGCTCGTGGTGATCGCCATCATTGCCATTGTCGCATTTAAGGGCAAGGTCCAAGATCTATGGAACGCTATCAGCGAGGGCATCAACAGCCTGTAGAGGGTAGGCGGCCTGTCGGCGCACTGCTGGTGTTTGCCTGTGTGGTTGTGGCGGTGGCAGTGGCGGTTTGGGGGCTAAACGCCGCGCGGCAGCAGCGTCCTGGGGCCGCCTTCGATTCGGGCTCAGATTCGGCGGTGGCGTCTCAAAAAGATGAGATGCGAGATGCGGACGATTCGGATGTCGCTGTCACGGCGCAAACCTTTCTGCGGATGCTCGACAAGCGGTCTGGCACTGCGACGGATTCGCCTGAGGACAACGCGATTGCGGTCCGGCTTGCATGGTCCGAGGACCGACCGATGACCGAGGCAGCGGCGGATATGTTACGCGCCTACCGCGAGGTGCCAACGGCCCAGCTCGCCCTGAGCGGCTATCTCGATATTAAGGGTAACGTATGGGGCGCCATTGTGCGCGATGGGCGCGGCTGGGTCGATATGGTGACGGTTGCCGCGGATACTGGCGATGCTTCGTGTCGTCTGCGCGCGGTGCGCCTGGCCCCGCAAACAATAAGCTCAAAGGAGGGGTCGTGAAATGCATGACGTCCTGCGCGAGGAATCTGCCCAGGCGACGGTCGAATACGCCATCGTCACGGTGGCGCTGTTATCGATCGTGCTGGCGATTGCGGGGCTTTGGCGTGCTGGCACCGATGGGCACTTGGCGGCGCTGGTTGAGCGGGCGGCATCCCATGGCGTTGCCTCGACGTCGGCTATCGACGCCGCTGCGGGCGCTAAGGACATCGCGTTGTATTGATATCGCGCGCGAGGACCGGGCGCAGTCTACGGTCGAGGCTGCTTTTTTGCTGCCGACGTTTCTGATGCTCATTCTTCTCGCACTGCAACCGGTGTGTTTGCTCTATACGCGCGCGGTCATGGAGTCTGCCGCTGCCGAGACCGCGCGGCTCATGACCACGACGACGGCGGAGGACGACGATCTTAAGGAGTTCACCCGCCGCCGGCTTGCCGCAGTGCCCAACGTTTCGATCTTTCATGCCGGCGGGCCGTTGTCGTGGGATATCGAGCTTGGCCGGGCCGGTGCGGGTGGTGTCTCGTCCGTGTCCGTTTCCGGCGAGGTCAAGCCGTTGCCTGTGATCGGTGCGTTTGCGCAGGCTATGGGTGGTACCGCCGAGGGCGGCTACGTTGAGCTCAAGGTCGATGTCTCGTATCAATCGCGTCCCGAATGGCTGGAGGGAGATTATGATTCGTGGATTGCTGCATGGGATTAAGCGTTTCTGGTCTAGATGCGTTTTGACGCGCCGTCCGAGCTGCCATCGCAAGCGAGGCGGCTTTATGGGCCGCGCCGGTATCGACCTGTTTATCGAAGACGGTGCCTACACCACGCTTTCTTCTGCCGTGGTCATCCTAGTGGTGCTCACGTTGTTGTTTTCGTCGACCGCGGCGATATGGAGCATGTCGCGTGCCGGGGATACCCAGGTGGCGGCCGATAGCGGCGCGCTGGCGGGTGCCAACGTGGTGTCGTCCTATCACACGGCTGCCACGGTGGTTGATGCGAGCATCTTGAGTCTGGGGCTAGCGGGGTTTGCCACAATCGGGACGGGCCTGGTTGCCATTCTCATCCCAGGTGCCGAACCAGTTGCCGGCAATATGGTCGACACCGGGATTGAGATCATTAAAACGCGCAACAAGTTTGCCAAAAGCGCATCGGAAGGCTTGCAGAAAATCGAGACGGCTCTGCCGTATCTGATTGCCGCGCGTGCCACGCAGGCGGTGTCGGCGCAGGATACCGATAGTGTGGCCTATACCGGTACGGCGCTTGCCGTGCCCAGGACATCCGAGTCGGACTTCGCTGCGCTCAAAGGGTCAGAGATCTCGACCGATACCATTAAAGACACATCAGATGATTTAGAGCGTGCGGCCGAGGAGCTGCGGAAGGCTTCTGAGGACACGGCGAAGGCTAAAGAGCGCGCTTGGCTGGCGGATTGTGGCGGGTCTGACAAGGGCTCGGTCAGCAGCTGTTCTTGCATGTGGGAGCGTGTGAAAAGTCTAACGGATCTCTCTGGTGCTCAAAATCCGCATTACGCTTCGAGCGTTACGTGGGAACCGCAAGTGGCGCTCGATCGCGCGAAGGCCTACTATCGCCAGCGCCTGGCAAATGAGAAACCGCTTGGCGAGGGTCCGGAAAAACAGGCAGATTCTGCTGCACGAAAGGTGTTCTTCGCTTATGCGGGCGAAGAAGTCGAGCGGGCATATATAACTGAAAAGGACGGCAAAGTTTCCGCCCGCATCCCTTTCCTTCCGCGAAATCCAGATGAGGCGCGGACGACTGAACTCTATACCGATGCGCGTTGGCCCACGAGTGAAGTAGATAAAGTTACCTATTTGCATTATGGGACTGACTGTCCAAATTACAAAAAAGGAAAGCCGGGTGGGCTGGCATCCGTCGCAGATTTTGACGGTCACGAAACGTGTAGCGAATGCCATTTCGGTGTGTCGTCTTTAGGGTACGTTGCGATTGCAACGACTTCTGTCGAAAGGGGCTTCGAGTACCACTTCGATAAGTTCAAAGAGGCTCTGGAAGACTACGTCGAATGCCGCAACAAAGAACTCGAACTTGAGCGTCAGACCGAGGATGAGGCCGACCGTGCGGGCAATGCGTTTGACCAGGCCATTAAAGCGCTTTCCGGCGAGCGCCCGCGTATCGCCCCACCTGGCCGCAACGGCGTGGTCGCCTTTGCAGTTTCGGGTGACATTACCAGCCCCGATCAACTTAACTCCTCGTTTAACGCGGCAGTCAGGCTTGGCGATCGCGGTGCTATCTCTGCCGCGGTGCTGGCGCCCGATGAGGCGACGGCGCAAAACAACGTGCTTTCGCGATTTTTCTCGACATTGAAGGAGCGCTCGGGCGGCGTTGCCGGCGTGCTCGACGGCGTCATGGATGTTTGGGGACGGCTACTCGTGGGATACGGTGATATCCAAGGCTCAGCCGACGAACTTATGGACGAGATGATTAAAGGCCTAGGAGGGGGCAGCGGCGCGTTGGGCTCCATCGCATCGTGGCTCGGCGATACCGTTTCGGCGTCCGTGGCGGCGCTGGGTTTGGAACCGTGCGACTTGCGCCTGCGAAAGCCGGTGCTGACCGATTCCGCCAATATCATTAAGAGTCCGGGGTCTGACATTGCGGGTCTCTCTCAAGCGCAAGACAAACTGCGAAGTATTCCGTTGGGCGTGACCGATCCCAAGGCGCTTTGCGAGGCGTTGGAATATCAAGTCGAACGCACCATTAGCGGTACGGTGTTCACACTTGCGGAGATTCCTCTGCCCGGCGGCGGCTCCATCCCGCTCACCGTCGATGTCGCCACGCTGGTTGGCGCTCTGGGCGGTGGGTCGTAATGAGTATCCGCATGCGTCTGCGCGAGGAGCGCGCCCAAGCGACGGTGGAGATGGCAGTGGTTATGCCCGTTTTGCTGGTGCTGGCACTCATCGTGTACAACGTCATGATCTTTGCCAGCGCTGTCGCGCGCTTCGACCGCGTGGTGCCCGACATCGTGCTAGCGCATGCCGTGGCGTCGGAGGGGGAGGGCGACGAAAGCTCTGCCGATGCCTCGGCGACGGTTCAGACTCAAATTCTGAATGCCATGGAAGGCTATGACTTACAGATCGAAGTGTCGAGCGAGCAAGGCGCGAAGGCATCGGATGGTGGCCTGCTCTCCCTATCCGGTACGTTTAGGACCTACACCTGCACCATGCACTATGAGCCGTGGCCGACTTCTCTCAGCATCGCTGGCGTTCCGCTGGGGGCGCCGACAACGTTGTCGCACGAGCGTGCGGTGACGGTCGATCCATGGCGTCCGGGGGTGGTCATGTGACCGCGGTCTCGTCCTACATCGCCTACGCGCGGGCACTCAACAGGCTGGGTTGGACGCCGGCCGAGTTTGCGGTGGCGGAGTCGTTTGTCGTGCGCCTGCGCGGCATGCTGGGACGGCGTCCGGTTGCCGCCAACGGCCTGCCGCTCGTCATGGCGTTTCCACGCTGCTCTTCGGTCCATACGTGTTTTATGGCCTATCCCATCGACATCGCCTTCATCGATGCGCGCGGCTATGTCCTCGTATGCTACGAAAACGTACGTCCCTGGCGTATGTGCTCCTGCCCCGGCGCCTGGGCCGTACTAGAGCGCCCTTCAATCATTGTTTCGACCCCTGCTCTCCAACGCGTGCCGGCTTAAGGGGCTGAGCGAAAAACTTCTTGCTGCCGGCTGATGCCTCTGACGTGCCGATTTATAGAACCGAGGCTGTGCTCAAAAACTTTTTTAAAATTCTCGGTTGACCGGAACGCGTCCTTGGTTATACTAATCAAGCCTTGAAACAAGGCACACCTCAAATGGCTGGGTAGCTCAGTTGGTAGAGCAGAGGACTGAAAATCCTCGTGTCAGGGGTTCGATTCCCTTCCCCGCCACCTTGAATTGACTAGGACCTCTGCAAAGGGGTCCTTTTTCTTTTTTTGTGGGGTTCCGCGGAAAATGCATCCCATTATTTTGACCCAGAGCGGGATGCGCTTTCCGGCGCTTACTTCCGACGTGCGTGCACATCTCGTCGCACCATCCCGAGCCCGCCTGTTCCCAGATATTCCTCTCACTTTCGCGTCACTTTACAGACCGTTCGGTCGCCTGTCTGCATGCGCGGGTATACTCAAATCGATAGATATGTCATGCAAGAGCGATGCGGGCTTAGCCCGTATGATTCAAAAGGGGGCAGTGATGGAGAGGATACTCGGCGTTAATCTCTCTGGCTGGTTTATTCCCGAGCCTTGGGTGACCCCGTCGCTATACGCGGCGACCGGTGCATCCAACGCGGCCGAGCTGCAGGAGGCCATGGGCACCGCCGCCTATAACGAGCGCATGCGCCGTCATTACGAGACGTTTGTGAGCGAGGACGATTTCCGTCGCATGGCGCAGATCGGCCTCAACGCCGTGCGTCTGCCGGTGCCCTGGTATGCCTTTGGCTCGCAGGAGTCCGATGCGTCCTACATCTCGGTTGTCGACTACATCGACCGTGCAATTGAGTGGGCTGCCAAGTACAACATCCGCGTGCTGCTCGATCTGGCAACTGTGCCCGGTGGCCAGGGCGATTCCAACGATTCGCCCACCACGCCGGAGGCTGTCGCCGAGTGGCATTCGTCCACTAACGGCCGCCATGTCGCACTCGACGTGCTCGAGCGCTTGGCCGAGCGTTACGGCGAGGCCGAGAGCCTGCTGGGCATTGAGCTGCTGGATACGCCGCAGATGAGTGTCCGCAAGAGTCTCTTTGCCATGACGGATGGCATTCCGGCTCACTACCTGCGCAATTTCTATCGCGATGCCTACGAGCTCGTCCGTTCGTATATGCCCGAGGATAAGATCGTCGTCTTCTCGTCTTCGGGGCATCCCAGCGAGTGGAAGCATTTTATGCGCGGCGCTAAGTACAAGAACGTCTACATGGACCTTCACCTGTACCATTACCGCGACGAACATGCGCTCGACATCACGAGCCCCCGCGGGCTGACGACGGCGATTTCGCGCAACAAGCGCGAGCTTAAAGAGGCGATTTCGACTGGGTTCCCCGTGCTGGTGGGCGAATGGTCGGGCGCGGCGATCTTTGCCAACTCGTCGGTTACGCCCGAGGGCCGCAATGCCTACGAGCGCGTGTTTATCGCCAACCAGCTGGCTTCGTTTGCGCCGGCTGCCGGCTGGTTCTTCCAAACGTGGAAGACCGAGAAGCGCATTGCAGCATGGGACGCCCGCGCGGCGCTCGGTACGCTCGAGCGCGGCATGATTGAATAGGTTGATATGACGCAAAACAGCGCCCATACGGGCAAACTCTATGTGGTCGGCACGCCCATCGGCAACCTGGGCGACCTGTCTCCGCGCGTTGGCGAGGCGTTTGCCGCCGCCGATGCCATCTGCTGCGAAGACACGCGTGTGACGTCAAAGCTGCTGATGCACCTGGGCATTTCCAAGCCACTTGTCCGTTGCGACGAGAATGTGATCGCCAGCCGCGCCGCCGGCCTGGTCGACCGTCTGCTGGCGGGGGAGACCCTCGCCTTTGCCTCGGATGCCGGCATGCCGAGCGTGTCCGATCCCGGCCAGGCGCTGGTCGAGGCGGCGCGTGAGGCCGATGTGCCCGTCGAAGTTATTCCCGGGCCCTCTGCTTGCGTCACGGCACTCGTTTCGTCCGGCATTCCCTGCGAGCATTTTTTCTTCGAGGGTTTTTTGGGCCGAAAGCACGGCGACCGTGTGCGCCGTTTGCAGCGCCTTGCCGTGGTGCCCGGCGCGCTCATCTTCTACGAGTCTCCACATCGCATCGTGGCGACGCTCGAGGCCGTGGCGGAGGTCTTTCCCCAGCGTGAGGTTGCCGTCTGCCGCGAACTCACCAAGCTGCACGAGGATGTCTTGCGCGGGCCCGCTGCCCAGCTTGCCGAGGAGCTGCGTGCTCGCGGCGAGGTAAAGGGCGAGATTGCGCTGGTCATCGCGCCGCCGAGCGAGGACGAAGAGGCCGGTATCGCGCCGGTTGGCGCAGCGGCAGTAGATCCCGATGAGGCCCTGCGCGCGGATATCCGCGCCACGCTCGAGGAGGGGGAGCCCGCCTCTGCGGTGGCCAAGCGCCTGTCTCAGAAGTATTCGCGCCGCAAGCGCGATGTCTATGCCATGGTGCTCGATATGCAATAGATGGAGGATATCCAGCCCTTGCGCTAGAATCATCCTCTGTATGCAACGTTTTTCTGGAGGACAAACCCCATGGATCAAAGCAAGCCTTCGTTCTTTATCACGACGCCCATCTACTACGTCAACGCCGATCCGCACCTGGGCACGGCTTATTCCACCATCATCGCCGATGTTCAGGCTCGCTATCGCCGCTCCGCCGGCTATAACGTCAAGTTCCTGACCGGCATGGACGAGCACGGCGAGAAGGTCGCCGAGGCCGCAGCCAAGCACAACATGACGCCGCAGGAGTGGACCGACAGCCAGGCCCCGCACTTCAAGGAGCTTTGGAGCAAACTCGAGATCTCCAACGATGACTTCATCCGCACCACCGAGCCGCGCCAGCATCATGCCGTGCAGTACCTGTGGGAGCGCATGAAGGAGTCCGGCTACCTGTATAAGGGCAGCTACGACGGTTGGTATTGCGTGCCTGACGAGACCTACTTCACCGACACGCAGGTCCAGAAGGGTGACGAGGAGTACGGCAGCGTCGGCCAGCACCTGTGCCCCGACTGCCACCGTCCGCTCGAGCGCGTGCAGGAGGAGTCCTACTTCTTTAAGCTTTCCGCTTTCCAGGACAAGCTGCTCAAGCTCTATGACGAGCACCCCGACTTTGTCGAGCCCGCGTTCCGTATGAACGAGGTGCGCAGCTTTGTCGAGGGCGGCCTCAACGACCTTTCCGTGAGCCGTACGAGCTTTGACTGGGGCATTCAGGTTCCGTTTGACGAGGGCCACGTGACCTATGTGTGGTTCGACGCGCTGCTCAACTATATGACGGCTGTCGGCTACGGTGTCGATACCGACGAGGCCCGTGCCGAGCTGGCCTATCGCTGGCCCGCGCAGTTCCACATCGTGGGCAAGGACATCATCCGTTTCCACTGCGTCATTTGGCCGGCCATGCTCATGGCCATTGGCGAGGCCCTGCCCGAGCACGTCTTTGCCCATGGCTTCCTGACCGTGCGCAATGCCGAGACCGGTAAGGCCGAGAAGATGTCCAAGAGCCGTGGCAACGCCATCGCCCCGCAGGATGTCATCGATATGCTGGGCGTCGAGGGCTATCGTTATTACTTTATGACCGATGTGGTCCCCGGTACCGACGGCGCCATCAGCTTCGACCGCATGGAGCAGGTCTACAACGCCGACCTGGCCAACAGCTGGGGCAACCTTATCTCGCGTTCGCTCAACATGAGCGGCAAGTATTTTGACGGTTGCGCGCCCGCCAAGCCCGCATCGTTCGATGCGTTCGACAACCCGCTGGCAAAGATCGCCGATGGCCTGGTCGACCGCTACATGGCCAAGATGGACGTGCTCGATTACGGCGGAGCCAAGGATGAGGTCATGGAGCTCATCCACGCCGCCAACCACTACATCGAGGACTCCGAGCCTTGGGCACTTGCCAAGGACGAGGCCAAGGCTGACGAGCTGGCGTTTGTGATCTACAACCTGCTCGAGGCCATCCGCATTGCCGCTCACCTGCTGATGCCGCTCATGCCCCAGACTTCTGCCGAGGCTCTGCGCCGCCTGTCCTGCGAGGACGAGGCCGCGAGCGACGACCTCAAGGGCATTTGCGCTTGGGGCCTGCTTGCTGGTGGTCAGCCCGTCGAGAAGGGCGATCCGCTGTTCCCGCGTCTGGCGTAGAGACCGCGCGAGCGCCATATCGGCAATTTGCTGTTTAGCTGTAAGGGCATGGCCGCCACGGTCCATGCCCTTTTGTTTCAAGACGCCGCCATCATGCTAAGGAGGCAACCATGACAACTTCGCCTTTGGCAAACCCCACGGCCACCAGGGAGCTGCTAGAGGAGTTTGGCCTTGCGACTAAGCATCGCCTGGGCCAGAACTTTCTAATCGACAATCATGTGATCGAGCGTATCTGCGAGCTTGCCGAGCTTGCAGGTGACGAGCGCGTACTCGAGGTGGGTCCGGGTTGCGGCACGTTGACACTTGCGTTGCTGCAGGAGGCGGCGTGCGTTACGTCGATCGAGGCCGATCCCGAGCTTGAGCCGGTGCTTGACGCCCACGCCGCCGACTATGCCA
>WGSR01000052.1 GCA_014871545.1 Collinsella sp.
TGCCACTCGGCAACCTCGCCCCACGGCGTGCCAGGGCCGTACAGACGACGCACCGCGCGGTTGTAGCCGCCCACGGCGGCATCCACACGCTCCTGCTCGTCGGCAACGCCGGCAGTAAGCTCAGCCTCGTCTGTCGCAATGCCGGCGGCCCGATAGCGCTCGCGACGCTCCGCCACCACCGACGGAAGAGCATCGGCGGGAGCATCATCGAGCAGGCGCCCCGCCTCGGCACGGCTGATACCCGGACGCGCCAGCATGGGATTGGCCGCCACGCCGGCCACGGCATCGTCATTGAGCGCACGGAAAAGCTCCGACATAAACCACGTTTGATACCCTTGCGGATAGTCGCTCCAGGTGCCACCGAGTACGATGAGCTCGATCTTATCGGTCGCATGCCCCATCTGCGAAAGCGCCGTCAGACGAGCACTCACCTGCAGATAGGGGTCAAAGCAATTCTGCTCCGCACGGGCGCACGCCGGCTCGGCGTGCAGATAGCTTTTGGGCATGCGCAGATCGTTGGGGCAAAACAGGCAATCGCCCGAGCATGGCCAGGGCTTGGTAATGACGGTAATGGTCGCCACGCCCGAGGCCGTTCGGCGCGGCTTCATACGCAGGACCTGCAGCAGTTGACGCTCCAAATCGGAATCGACATTCCACGCAGCCCACCGAACCGGCTCCTCACGTTTAACCCGCTGGTAGAACGGCAGCAGACGGCGCTTGGCCAAATCGCGTTTGTCGGCACCCTCACGGCGCGCCTCGGCATGTATCAGTTTGACGAGCGCTTTGTCGTCCACGGTCTCGCCGCGACGCAGAGCCTCGAGTATGTTCAAGATAATCTGTTCCATGTCCCCATTGTAAAGGCAAAGGCGCCGAAGCCCGTCACGGCTCCGGCGCCTCCATCAAACAGCGCAGCTATGGTATATAAGTCTTCGATAACCGCCCGTCACTCTGAATCAAATGACATGTCGCCCGAACCGACCTCAAAACGATACGTAGCAGACTTATCGCCGTTATCGAATTCAAGATTCAAAATGGTCTCGCCGTCGTAGCCAAGCGGAAGGAAATCGCTCTCGAAGTCGCCGCTGCCCAAGGTAAGGCTCGCCTTAAAGCCCGTCGAGTTCGGAACCATCATCTCCACATCGCCCGAGCCCACACTCACGTCCATCGACTTCGCGGGGGCCTGGTAGAGCTCGAACGTCACATCGCCCGAACCGACCTCAGCACTGAGCGCATCAGTCACGCTGCCCGCAAACTCTACATCTCCCGCACCTAGGAAAAGGTCGAAACCATCACAGGTGACACCGGCAATCTGCAGATCACCCGAGCCCACGTGCGCGTTGACTCCCTTCAGATGTTCGGCAACACGGCGCGGCAGCTCGACCGTAACTGAGCGATCGATTGCCTTACCGTCATCACTTCCAAACTGGGAAACCTTGAGCGTCGAGTCCTCGACGGATGCGATGTTCTGCGTCGCGGCCTTGGAGGCATCCATACCATTGGCAACGCGTCCCCGCTCGATAACGCGAGCCTTGTTACCATCAATAACCTTGACGTCCACCGTAGCCGCATCGATATCGAAATCGAGGTAGCGAAACTCATCGGCATCAAAGGTCGTACACGAAAGCTGCTGAGGCCGAGCGGAATAGTTACCGCTATCCGAGAGATCATCGTCGTCAACCGCATCGTCCAAACCAGACAAGCCGGATACAACATCGTCGAGATCCCACGGACCATCAAAATGAATCAATGTCCGCGAAATGCCGAAGACAAGTCCGATGATGAGCACGAACGCTCCGATGCCGACGCCCAGGCGCAGCTTGGATTCATGCGAAAGCTTCATCATTCGTCACCTTCTTTGGCAATCGGCTCAGCGGTAGTCGCGGTAGCCACGTCAGTATCAGGTTCCGCAGAAGTATCCTTCCCCTGGGCCCTGACCGCCACCGGCGCCGGACCAACCTGAATATCCCCACGCGCCCAATCACCATCGAGCGCACGTGCCACCCAGTGATAGATGGGAATCGTAAAGAAGATCAGTGCGGCAAAGGGGCCGGCACCAAACAGGAACATCAGCAAAAAGAACAGCAGCCAGCACACGGCCCAATACGGGAACGACTGGAACGGGCCCTTCACCGGAGTCGAGCCAACTGCGCCGCCACTCGTCGCCTGCGCCGTAGCGGCATTGGCGGCCTGCGCACTCCAGCTTGCCGCTTGCGCCGCCTTGGCGGCGGCATCACTCGCCTGTGTTGCCGCCTCGGTGGCACGTGCCGCCGCCTCATGGGTACGGGCGCGCTCCGCCGCCTCGGCCTCGCGCTGACGGGCGCGGTCCTCGTTCTCAAACTCGATATCGTCCTCGATCTCATCGCTCGGATTGAGCAACTCGTCCAAGCTCACACCGTAGAGCCTGGCGAGCGAGATCAGGTTCTCGGTATCGGGCGAGCTCTCTGCACGCTCCCATTTACTGACCGCTTGGCGCGACAGCCCCAGCTTTCGTGCCAACCCTTCTTGGCTAAAGCCTTTGCTGCGGCGAAGGTCGGCGAGCCGCTGCGCAGTTTCTACATTCATGGTTCCTCCTATGCTTTTGCCAGCCGTGCCGCCGGACCGTTTTTGTTCTTAGGCGCCTTGCACAGTTAAAAATGTATCCGCCACCGCCAAAAACATGCCACCTATTTTAGTGAGATTTTTGACAACCGGCGGTTGCGGGTGCATATGAGCTGCGGAAATGTGTCCAAACAAAGCAATGACCCGCAGCTCGGTTGTCCCCGTTGCAGCGTTAACGGTAGTATGGTCGTACTGTTTATTCCGCACCGCCAACGGAGGGAGTTCCGCGCCGTGAACCGCGATTTCGCCTCATCGCTCATCCAGCTCAACAACACGTTCTATCGCGAGCACTCCGCCTCCTTTTCCGATACGCGCCAGGCCCCGTGGCCCGGCTGGGTGCGCACCATGGACATCGCGCTCGAACAGCTCGACGTCGCCACGATCGAGCATCCCGTCCGCGTCTTCGATCTCGCCTGCGGCAATATGCGATTCGAGAACTTTGCCGCCGGCGGCACGCTGGCTGCCAAAGGCGTGGACGGCACGAGCCCCTCGGCAGACGCCAGCTGCCCCTTCGAGTTCTATGGCGTCGACTCGTGCCAGGACTTGGCCATCGATGCACGCGGCCACGCCCTGCGCATTCCTAACTTGCACTTCCAAGAACTCGACGTGCTCGATGCCCTCATGAAACTCAACCCCGCCGAGACGCCCGACGTGCTTTTCGACGCCCCGCTCGCCGACATCTCGGTCTGCTTTGGCTTTATGCACCACGTGCCGTCGTGCGAGTACCGCGTACGCGTGCTCGACGCCCTGGTGCGTCAGACGCGCCCAGGTGGCATCATCGCCATCAGCTTTTGGGAGTTTATGAACGACGAGCGCATGGCGCGCAAGGCCGTTCGAGCCGAAGCCCGCGCCGAACTCACCCCGCCGTTTGAGGGTTACGATTCCACGCAGTTTGAAGCCGGCGACCACCTCATTGGCTGGCAAAACGACCGCCACGCCTACCGCTATTGCCATCACTTTGACGATCAGCAGATCACCGACCTGGTACGCGGCGTCCGCACGTTCTACAAGAGCGGCGAGGTCCCCGTGCGCGAGCTTGAGCGCTTCCATGCCGACGGTCGCAGCGGCGAGCTCAACCGTTATGTGATTCTCAAGCGTCTGTAGGCACCGACGACTCGCCGCCGAGCCGCACCGTATCTTTCGAGCAAACTATGCCCACCCTTTTTTCAATCCATTGACGGAACGTGCAGCTATGCGTTCCAAACTTATGATCAAGGAGCCTCATGGGAGCCGTCCACGTTCGCACGCCTAAGAACTTTGTGCTCGAGGAGCGCCTGGAGCGCTACGCCGATGCGATTGAGACGAACCCCGAGGCCTATGCCGGAGATTGGCGCAAGGCCTGTGCGCCCGCAGGCAGCAAGCCCTTCGAGCACCTTCACCTGGATCTTGGCTGTGGCAAGGGAACGTACCTTGTAGAGCGCGCGGCCCACGAGCCAAACACGCTCTTTATCGGCATGGACCAAGAGCCCATCTGCATTGCCTATGCCGCGCAGAAAATCTGCGAGCAGGAGCTGTCCAACGCACTCGTCCTGCCCCGAGGCGCCAAATCGCTGCCGCAGCTGTTTGCCGCAGGCGAGCTCGATGCCATCACCATTAACTTTCCCACGCCACAGCCCAAGGCCAAGTACGCCAAAAAACGACTCGTCCATGTCGACCATCTGATGCTCTACCGCCCGCTCTTTTCAGCCGGCGCTACCGTCACGCTGCGCACCGACAGCAAGCCGTTGCGCGATTACGCCCTGGGACAGTTTGCCGCGGCAGGCTACGACACGCTTTGGGTAAGTGACGACGTCCGCCGCGACCATCCCGAGCATCCCGAGACCGAATATGAATGCCGCACGCGCGAGATGGGTGCCGTCGTCTATGGCATTTGCGCCACACCCGACGCGCGGCCTAGCGATGAACAGCTCGCGGCGGGCCACGAGCAGGAGCAAAGCCTTGCCTGCTACCTGCCCGAAAACCTCGATGCGCTCACCTATGTACCTCTGGGCATGGAAGAGGCCGTCGAGAACTTTAGAAACCGCGCCCGCAAAGGCAAGAAGCGCCTGCCGCAGGAGTCCTAGGGGCTTCTGATGGTCGCGGCGTCGGCAAACAAGTGAAAATAGGCGTCAGCGAACGACCCTCAAACCTAAGTGAGTAGACTTTTTTGCAATAGCCAAGCACAACCCGCATAACGAAAACTAAAACCGCAGGTAGAGCTCTTGCGCAAAAGCCATGTGCTCGCGATATTGCAAAAAGTCTACTCACTTAGCTGGCAACTGCACCAAACGGCTGGGCAGAACGCCCATTTCCTGCATTTTCTTGCCTGCGAACGCATCGATGCGACGCTACGCCATAATAGTTGGCGGACAATCGCAAGAGAAAGAAAGCACATGGCACAGACCACGACAGATACCGCCGCCAGCACCGTTTCTGGCGCCGGCGCCGCCAGCTCGTTCTCGGGCGGCACGGGAACCGAAGCCGAATTCGGCTCGCTCGGCGCGCTCTCCCCCACCTGGTGGGAGCCCGAGGATGGTAGCGAGCCCGAACCATGGCTCACGCCCGATCAGGCCTTCGAACGCTTCTTTGAATGGACAAGCGACCGCGGTATTGAGCTGTGGGACCACCAGGAAGAGGCCCTCATGGATCTAGCCGCCGGTGACCATGTCATTTTGGGAACACCGACCGGATCGGGCAAGTCGCTTGTCGCGCTAGGCATGCTCTTTATGGGCATGGCGCAGGGCAAACGTTGCTATTACACAGCCCCTATCAAGGCCTTGGTCAGTGAAAAGTTCTTCGATCTGGTACAGGTGCTCGGCCGCGATAACGTCGGTATGATCACCGGCGACACGCATATCAACACCAAGGCGCCCGTCATCTGCTGTACGGCAGAAATCCTCGCCAACGACGCACTACGCGAGGGCGAAGATGCCGATGTTGGCTGCGTCGCCATGGACGAGTTCCACTACTTTGCCGACCCCGATCGCGGTTGGGCCTGGCAGGTGCCGCTGCTCACCCTGCCTCACACGCAATTCATGCTCATGAGCGCCACGCTCGGCGATGTCACTGCCATCGCCGCCTCACTCGAGGAGCACACCGGCGCTGCTTGCGACTTGGTCGTCGACGCCCCGCGTCCTGTTCCGCTGAGTTACGACTATGTGACGACCTCCCTCGAGGGCACGGTCGAGCTCGCCATACGCCGCGACGAGGCCCCACTCTATATCGTGCACTTTAGCCAGGATGCCGCACTTGCGACGGCACAGTCGCTCGCCAATTTTGGCATTGCCAGCAAGGAGCAGCGCGAGGCCATCAAGGAGGCGGCCAAGGGCACGAGCTTCTCGACGGCCTTCGGCAAAATCCTCAAGCGCTTGCTCGGATGCGGCGTCGGCGTGCACCATGCTGGCATGTTGCCGCGCTACCGCCTGCTGGTCGAGCGCTTGGCGCAGCAGGGCCTGCTGCCCGTCATCTGCGGCACCGATACGCTCGGCGTCGGTATCAACGTGCCCATCCACACCGTGGTGCTCACCGCGCTCACCAAGTTCGATGGCTACAAGATGCGTCGTCTGCGCGCCCGCGAGTTCCATCAGATTGCCGGTCGTGCCGGCCGCTCGGGCTTCGATACCGAGGGCATGGTCATCGCCGAGGCACCCGAGCACGAGATCGAGAATGCCAAGCTTATGGCCAAGGCGGGCGACGACCCCAAAAAGCTCCGCAAGATTAAAAAGAAAAAGGCCCCCGAGGGCTTTGTCTCCTGGAACAAGCAGACCTTTGAGCGCCTGATCGAGACGCAGCCCGAGACACTCAAGCCGCGCCTGCGCATCACGCACTCCATGGTGATTAGCGTGGTCGAGCAGGGCGGCGATGCCCGTGCCCGCGTGCACGACCTCATCGAGACAAGCCTGCAAACGCCCGAGGAAAAGGCAAAGCTCGAGGTTCGTGCCGACGAGATTTTCGCCACGCTCATCGACTCCGGCGTCGTCGTGCGCACCGAGGTGCCGCCCGCACCCGATGCTCCGGCTGACACCGTGCCGGGCATCGACTACGCGCTGACGGTCGACCTGCCCGAGGACTTTGCGCTCGACCAGCCGCTCTCGCCGTTTTTGCTTGCCGCGCTGGAGTTGCTCGATCCCGAGAGCGAGACCTATACCATGGACCTCATCTCGATGGTCGAGGCTACGCTCGAGGACCCCAAGCAGGTATTGCGCGCACAGGAGCGCGCCGCACGCGATCGCGCCATGGCCAAGATGAAGGCCGACGGCATCGAATATGAGGAGCGCTTGGAGCGCATTCAAGACGTCACGTACGAAAAGCCGCTCGAGGATTTGCTCGACGCCGCCTTTGACAAGTACTGCCAGGAAGTACCCTGGGCAAACGACTACCAGCTCTCTCCCAAGAGCGTCCTGCGCGATATGCTGGAAAGCGCGAGCGATTTTAAGGGCTACATTCAAAAGCTCGGCATCGCCCGCTCCGAGGGCATTTTGCTGCGCTACCTGGCAGAAGCCTATCGTTCACTCGACCGCACCGTGCCCATCGAGAAGCGCGACGAGCGCCTGCGCGACATTATCTCGTGGCTGGGCTTTGTGGTGCGCTCGGTCGACTCGAGTCTGGTGGACGAGTGGGAGAACGCCGGCAACCCGGCAGCCCTCGACGCCGCGCCGCCGCAGGGCATCGACGAGGTCGTGGCGGACCGCCGCGGCTGCACGCTGTTGGTGCGCAACGCGCTCTTCCGCCGCGTGACCCTTGCCGCCCGCGAGCACGTGCGCGACCTGGGCGAGCTCGACGACGACTGGGGCATGAGCGAGATCCGCTGGCAAAAGGCGCTCGATGCCTACCATGATCAGCACGAGGAAATCCTCACCGACGGAGACGCCCGCAGCGCCGCGATGTTTTCCATCGATGAGTCCGACGAGAAGACGCTGCACGTATGGCACGTGCACCAGATCTTTGCCGACGAGGATGGCGACCACGACTTTGGCATCATGGGCGATGTCGATCTGGACGCCACGCAAGACGGCGGCGAGGTCATCTTCAAAAACTACCGCGTCGGATTTATCGAGGACCTGCTCGAGGACTAGCCGAACATACTGGAACGAAACGAAGCGGGGCCGTTGGCAATATCGCCAGCAGCCCCGCTTTTGCACTATACGCTATGCCTTACTCGGCATCCTCGACCTCATACGAATCCGCCTCGGCTGGCTCATCGTTTGTCTCTGTCGCAGCCCCGCGTGCCTCGTCAAACGCGGCCTTCATGGTCTTGTTGCCCCACGTGAGCTTGCGAATGGTAAGATCGTCGGCCTTCTTGTTGGCTAGGCGCAGGTTGTTCTCGGAAGACAGCAACGCCTCCTTGGTTTTCTGCAGATGGCTAATCGTCTTGTCGATCTCATCGATCGCCGTTTGGAACTTGCGGCTCGCGATCTCGTAGTTGCGACCGAAATCATTCTTGAACTTTTCCATCTTGGCTTCGAAGTTCGTGACGTCGATATTCTGCTGCTTGTACTCCGCTAGCTCCTGCTTATAGCGCAGCGAACCCATGGCGGCGTTGCGCAGCAGCGTAATCATGGGAATGAAAAACTGCGGACGGATCACGTACATCTTCTCGTAGCGATAGCTCACGTCGACTATCCCTGCGTTATAGAGCTCGCTCTCGGGCTCCAGCAGGGTGCAGAGCACCGCGTACTCACAGCCTTTCTGGCGACGATCGTGATCGAGTTTCTTAAAGAAGTCCTCGTTTTTGTGCTTGGTCGCAGTCTCGTCGTTCTCGTTTTTCATCTCGAACATAATCGAAATGACCTCGTTGCCGCTCGCGTCGCACTCGCGGAAGATAAAGTCGCCCTTGGTACCCTCGGACGCATCGTTATCTTTCTCGAAGTACGCGTTAGGAAACGCCGTCATGCGCAGACGGTTAAACTCGGTCTCGCAGTGCTGCTCGAGCGACTCGCCCACCATCTTGGTGGACAGGCGGACCTTCATGTCCTTAAGGCGCTCAATCTCTTCATCCTTGTAGCGAATCAGGTCATCGCTCGCGCGCTTGGCCTGCGCAAGCTCGAGCTCGTGTGCCGCCTTGGCTTGCTCCTCGCGAGAATCGCGCACCGCCAGCTCGCTCGTCAGCTTGGCACGTGCCTCATCGCGCTCTCGTTCCGCCGCGGCGACCGCCTCTGACAGGTTCATTTTTGCCATCAGTTCCTGCTCGCGCAGCTGGGCACGCAGGCCCTCGGCCTCTTGCTCGGACTGAGCCTTTGCGGCGGAAAACTTCTCTTG
>WGSR01000053.1 GCA_014871545.1 Collinsella sp.
GCTAGCAGACCTGACGAACTTCGATGTTCTTCTTGTATTCGTCCACCTTGGCAAAGTCGCCCAGGCCCGGGCACTCGACCACGTTGGCGCCGGTGGCCATCGACAGACGGAGGGCATCCTCGACGCGCTTGGGAGCGTCGTGCCATACGGACAGGAAGGCAGCGAGCGAGGAATCGCCGGCGCACACCGTCGACAGCAGCTTGACGTCGAAGGTGCGATTGGCAAACCAGATGTGCTCGCCGTTGGAGAAGTACGCACCGGCGCCACCGAGGGTCAGCAGCACGTTCTTGGCGCCCTTAGCGTGCAGCTCGGCCATAGCGCCCTTGACGGACTCATCGTCGCCACCGCTCACCTTAATGCCAAAGATGTCGAGCAGCTCGTCGTCATTGGGCTTGATCAGCAGCGGCTCCATGGCAATGAGGTCTGCCAGCTGATGGCTCGAGATGTCGAGGACGAACTCGGCCCCCTTGGCCTTGACGCGGCGCAGGACCTCGGCCAAGAAGCCCTCGGAAGTGTTGGGAGGCAGCGAGCCGCTGATGACCAGGCAGGTCATGTCATCGAGCGAATCGATGAGCTCAAACATCTCCTGCTCGTTGGCCTCGTTGATAGCGGCACCGGCGTTGACCATGTTGTACTCGGTGTCGGGGCCGGCGTTGAGGAACACATTGACGCGCGTAATGCCGTCGGTCCACACGGGTTTGACGGGCACGCCCAGGGCCTCGGCGCCCTTAACGATAAACTCGCCCGAGAAACCGGCGAAGAAGCCCAGGATTGTGGTGTCGACGCCGTAGTGATCGAGCGTAAACGAGACGTTTAGGCCCTTGCCGTTGGGCGTGTAGACGGCGTTGCGGGTACGCGTGACGGTGTTGGCAGCAAGACCGTCGCAGGCGATGTTGTAGTCAATAGCGGGATTTGCAGTGAGCGTGTAAATCATGAATGTTCCTTTCACGAAGCAACGTGTTAATGAAAGTATATTCCACGCATCGGTAAAAGGCTAGGACAACTCGGTGAACGGTGTGGAAGCGATGAAGTACGGCGGGACACCTCTCCCCCGTGGCGGAACAAAAAGGCGCCCCAGCCAAACCGGGGCGCCACATGCACACGAATATGTCGCGGTTCGATTACTGACGATCGAGCTTGCGGACGGCAACGCGCTTGCTGTACTCGTCGACGTGACCGAAGTCACCGATGCCGACGGACTCGGCAACGTTGGCGCCGGTGGCCATAGCGAGCTTCATGGCCTCCTCGACGTTGTCGCGATCCCTGTACCACTTGTGCAGGAACGCAGCGAGGGTGCAGTCGCCGGCGCAGACGGAAGAAACCAGCTTGATGTTGAACTCACGCTTGGCGTACCAGATGTCCTCGCCGTTGGAGAAGTAAGCGTCGCCGCGGCTACCACGGGTGAGCAGCACGTTCTGAACGCCAGCGTCGTGAGCCATCTTCATGGCAACGCGAACCTCGTCGTCGGTGTCGACCGGCACGCCGAAGATGGCCTTCATCTCGTGATGGTTCGGCTTGATGAGCAGCGGCTTCTTGTGAGCGAGCTCCTTGAGCTTGTCGGAGGACAGGTCCAGGACGACGTCGGCGCCACGGGCCTGAGCGTGCTCCATGACCTGAGCCAGGAAGTCGGGCGTAGCTTTGGGAGGCACGGAGCCGGAGACGATCAGGCACTCGAGATCGCCCGCGGTGTCCAGGATGTTGTAGAGCTCCTCCTGGTGCTGCGGCGTGATCGGAGCACCCGGGTTCAGAATGCCGTACTCGTGCTGGCCATCGTTGACGTAGGTGTTAATGCGCGTGATACCGTCGGTCCAGACCGGGCGGCAGAGGCAACCCAGGTTCATGACCTCCTCGACGATGAACTTGCCCGTGAAGCCGGCGAAGAAGCCGAGCGCGACGGTGTCGACGCCCATCTTCTTAAAGGCGAAGGACACGTCGAGGCCCTTGCCGTTAGCCGTGTAGCTGGCCGAGCCGGTGCGGACGTTCTCGTCGGGCTCGAGCGGAGAGCTCGAAACCGTCATGTCGACAGCCGGGTTAGCGGTTAGCGTGTAGAACATTTACAGTACCCCCTGTATATGTGAGGGCCGCGTGGCCGGCCCATTCCAACCACGCGGTTACCTCTGATACCAAATTAGCGAGCTGCGGACTCGAGCAGTGCCTTGACCTCGGCGGCGGTGTTGCAGGCGAGCGCCTTCTCGGCGAGCTCGTCGCACTCGGCCTTGGTCCACTGGCTGATGGTCTTGCGGGCGCGCAGGATCGACGGAGCGCTCATCGAGAACTCCTCCAGGCCCCAGCTGATCAGCAGCGGCTCGAGCAGCGGATCGGCAGCGGCCTCGCCGCACATACCGACCATGATGCCGGCCTTCACGCCGCTCTCGATGATGTTCTTGAGCGAGCGGAGCACGGCGGGATAGTACACCTGGTACAGGTTGGAGATGGTGTCGTTGCCACGGTCGGCGCACATGGTGTAGCCGATCAGGTCGTTGGTGCCGATGGAGAAGAAGTCGGCGACCTCGGCCAGACGGTCTGCGAGCAGCGAAGCGGCGGGCGTCTCGACCATGATGCCGACCTCGATGTTCTCGTTGAACTTGCGACCCTCTTCGGTCAGCTCGGCCTTGCACTGCTCGACGAGCTCCTTGACAGCCAAGACCTCCTCGACGCAGGTGACGAGCGGGATCATGATCTTGACGCCACCGAAGGCGCTAGCGCGCAGCAGAGCACGGAGCTGGACCTTGTACTGGTCGGGATTGGCCAAGCAGTAACGCACGGCGCGGAAGCCCATGAAGGGGTTGTCTTCCTTGACCATATGCAAATACGGAATCTCCTTGTCGCCACCCACATCGAGCGTGCGGATGATGACCGGAGCACCCTTGAGCGCGCTGGCGACCTTACGGTAGGCGTTGAACTGCTCCTCCTCGGAAGGAAGCTCAGCAGAGTCCATGAACAGGAACTCGGAGCGGAACAGACCGATGGCCTCGGCGTCGTGATCGAGCGCGTTGGGCACGTCATCGGGGTTACCGATGTTGCAGGCGATGATCTTCTTGATGCCATCGGCAGTCACGGACGGCTTGCCACGGAAGGCCTCGAGGGCTGCCTTCTCGGCAGCGAAGGCCTCGGCCTTGGCGGTGTAGGCAGCGAGCGTCTCCTCGTCGGGATCGGCCTCAACGATACCCTTGCCACCGTCGACGACAACGGTCATACCGTTGCGCAGCGCGGTGCAGCTGTTGGAAACCGAAAGGACAGCCGGGATCTCGAGGGCACGCGCGATGATCGCGGAGTGCGACGTGCGGCCACCGGTCTCGGTGACGATACCGGCAACGTGGGCCTTATCGATCGTGGCGGTCATGGACGGCGTGAGGTCATGCACGACAACCACGGTGTTCTCGGGCAGGACGGAGAGGTCGACGACCTCCTTGCCCAGCAGCTCGGCCAGAATACCGGTGCGGATGTCGGCGATGTCGGCCGCGCGCAGACGGAACATCTCGTCGTCCATGGACAGGAACATGTTCTCGAACATGGTCGAGGTGTCCATGAGCGCCTGCTCGGCGCAGGTACCGCCGTCAATGGCGGCGTTGATGGCGTCGGTCATACCCGGATCCTGAGCCAGGACAATATGTCCGCTCATGATCTCGGCCTCGGCCTCGCCCACCGTCTCCTTCATGTGGTCGGCCTGAGCCTGGGTCTTCTCGCAAAAGACCGAAAGAGCGGACTGATAGCGCTCCTTCTCTGCTGCCGAATCAGCAACCTCGTGCGGCTCAAACGTCAAGTCGGGATCGACGGCGACCATGACGGTGCCGATACCGATGCCCTCGGAAGCGTTGACTCCCTGATACATTCCCATTCCTCTCTCCGTGTCATGTGATAAAGCGTTTTGCCATATCCATGACAAAAGAGCGCAGCTACCTTGCAACAGGTCACTGCGCCCCCAAATATGAACTTAGTTGTTCAACATGCGACCCGTTTGAGTTCTACTCGCCAAGACCGCTCTTGATGAGCTCGATGGCAGCAGCCAGAGCCTCGGCCTCGTCAGCGCCGTCGCACTTGACCTCGACCTCGGTACCGCAGGGGATACCAGCAGCCATGAGGGCCATCGGGGACTTACCGTTGACCTCCTTCTCGGGGGTGACGACAGTCACGTCGCAGGCGTACTTGCCCATGGTGGAGGCGAAGAGGCCGGCCGGACGCATGTGAAGACCCTGCGGATTGACGAGGGTAGCCTTCTCAGAAACCATAATTGACTCCTTTTTTGTGTTTAACCCCTGTCATGCATGCGGCAGGAGTCAGATTCACGACGTTGTTTATATTAACTCACATCAAACTGTTTTTCATTATGTTTCGCACGAATTGTTGGACAGATGTGTTTGTCGTCCGCTTGCTCGCCCACAGGGGGCCGGGCGTGGCCAGTGAGATTTCCTGCTCTACAGTCCTGCTCGCACGAAGAGCACATTAAGTGCTCTTCGGCTCGTGCGGAACTCGCGATAAATCTCGCAGGCCGCGCCCGGCCCCCTGTGGGCGAGCAAGCTGCGGAAACTCAGTCGGTCCAGAGCAATATCGTGCGAACGGAATTCTGGCTGATTTTTGTTCGCCTGGTTGAACTAGTTGAAGGGGCCTATCTGTACCCTTTTGTAAGTTGCGGTGAAATAGGGACTGAATTTGGGGTTGAATCGTTTACACAGTCCCTATTTCACCGCAACTTATTTGGGGATGAAAAAGGCGGAGGCCCTGGAGAGGGTCTCCGCCTTTGTTACAAGGGGCGATGTTATTCGCGTACCGTGGAATTAGACCAGGCGGGCGTTGATCGTCTTGGCGATCTCGGCGGCGTCGGTGGAACCCTTGACGGTGGCACGGAAGTCCTCGTCCATGAGCGCCTCGGCGACCTTGGACAGGATCTTGAGGTGCGTGGTGCCAGCCTGAGCGCCCGGGATGAGCAGGGCAATGGCAACGTTGACGGGAGCGCCGTCCATGGTGTCCCAACCGGTCACGCCAGAGTCGTCCTTGACGACGATGACGGCAGCCTCGGTGATGGCGTCGGACTTGGCATGCGGAATAGCGAAGCCCTCCATCATGCCCGTGGTGCCCTCGGCCTCGCGGGCCAGGAAGGCGTTCATAACGGCGTCGGCGTCGCCGGCGATACCGGCCTTGACGGCCTGGTTGGAAACAAAGCTCAAGGCCTCGTCACGAGAAGCGAAGTCCTCGGCGACAAAGACGTTCTCGACCTTCACGAAGTCGGAAGCCTCGGCCTTGGGGGCCTCGACGGCAGCGGCCTTGGGGGCCTCAACCGGCTTGGCTGCAGGAGCGGCCTTATGGTTCTTCTCGAAGTCGTACTTCTTGAAGGCCACGAACAGGATGCCACCGATCACGGCGCCGATGAGGATAGCGAGGACCCACAGCGGACCGTTCTCGACAACGGGCAGGACCAGGAAGCCACCGTGGGGCGCCGGATCATGAACGTTGAACATGATGGTCAGGATCGAAGCGATGGAGGAACCGAGCATCATGATGGGCATGACGGGCCAGATGTTCTTGGTCATGAACGGAATGGCGCCCTCGGTGATGTGGGTGCAACCAAGGATGAGGTTGACGACACCGGCGTCGTGATCCTCCTGGCTGAAGTACTTCTTGCCGACAACGACGGCGAAGGTGGTGATCAGCGGCGGAACGATGCAGGCGGCGGAGACGGCAGCCATGAAGTTGGTGCCGAAGTTGTAGGTGTCGGTACCGACACCGGCGGCCAGAGCCTCGGTGAGCATAGCGGTACCGGTGACGTAAGCAGCCTTGTTGACCGGGCCACCCATGTCAAAGGCGCACATGCAGCCGATGGCAAGACCCAGGACAACGGCGCCAGAGGCGGACAGGCCCTTGAGGAAGTCCATCATGGCGGTGTTGATGGCAGCCATGGGGCCGGAGATGCCGAGCATGACCAGGCCGACGATAGCCGTCGAGAACAGCGGGTACAGGAAGATAGCCTTGAGGCCGTCCAGGTTCTTGGGCAGACCGGCAAAGACCTTCTCGAGCAGCAGGATGACATAGCCAGCGAGGAAGCCGCCGACGATGCCGCCCAGGAAGCCAAAGCCCACGCCGGCGCCACCGGCGTCGATCATGCCGGTATCGGCGTTAACAGGCAAGCCCTGGATGGCGATCATGCCGGCGACGAAACCGGGGACGAGCGCCGGACGCTTGCCGATAGACTCGGCGATGTAAGCGGAGAGCACCGGAACCATGAGGTTCATGGCAATGCCGCCGATGATCTTGAGCATAGCGGCAAAGGTGTTGTAGTCGGCAGCCGTCGAATCGAAGGACGTGATGCCCCACAGGAACGAGACGGCGGTCAGAACACCACCGGCGACGACGAAGACCAGCATGTGGCTGACGCCATTCATGAGGTGCTTGTAGATGACGTGGCCGATGGACTCCTTCTCCTCGACCTCGTCCTCGACATCGGCAGCAGCCGCAACCGAGTCGTCGCCCATGGCGGCGAGCGCGCGGTCGATCAGCTTACCGGCAGCCTCGACGGACAGGGCCTTGGAAACGCCAACGGAAACCATGGGCTTACCGGCGAAACGCTCAGCCTGGACATCCTTATCGGCTGCGACGACGACGGCCTTGGCACCGGCGATCTCGCTCTTGGTGAGCTCGTTCTCGACACCGACCTGGCCATGAGTCTCGACCTTAATGGTCAGACCTCGCTCGGCAGCTGCCTTCTCCAGCGCCTCCTTCGCCATGAAGGTGTGCGCAATGCCGGTCGGGCAACCGGTCGCGGCGATGATGTCAAACTTAGCCATGTGTCCCTCCTTTTTAAGTTTTGCGCCCGCAGGCGCTCCCCTACACGCGCTTCAATGCGCGTTTTTCCACACTTGAAAGATACCAACCTACCGTCCGCGTGAGAAGAGACAAGACGCAATTCTCCGGTGAAAGGTTCTTTCAAAACCGTAAACGGTAAGTGAAAGTTTACCATCAACACTTGAAACGGCAAGGTGTATCTTGTAATTGAAATACCCGTATACTACGGCATTAAAAACGAGTCCGATTTTCATGCCAACCAGGAGCCATCCATGACCGATAGCAGCAAGAGCGCGCTCTCCCTTATTAGCACGCACAAAGGGTACAGCGAGTCCGAGCAGCGCATTGTCGACTATATCCTAGAGCACCAGTCCGAGGCGCCGCGCCTTACGGCCGCCCAGCTCTCACGAGCCGCTGCAACGTCCGAGGCGACGGTTTCGCGCTTTTGCCGCAAGCTGGGCTTTGGCAGCTTCCGCAGTTTTCAGTTTTCGTTGGCGCGCGACTTGGAGAGTCAGCGCAACGAGGGCCTAACCGACGAGGTCTCGCTCGACAACATGGAGCAGAGCCTTAAAAATATCCTCGCCGCTAAGGTGAGCGAGCTTAATGCGACCATTGATGGCATTGATCACGACACGTTGGCCGCAGTTGTGCACGCACTTAAGAATGCCGGCGTTATTGAGTTCGCCGCCGTGGGCAATACGAACGCAGTCGCGCTGGATGCGACATTTAAGTTTTCGCAGCTGGGCCTGCGCTGTATGGCGAGCACCATCAGCGAGACATCAATCGGCTTTGCGCTCACGTTACGCCCCGGCGACGTTATCGTGCTAATCTCGAACTCCGGCAAGTCGCGCCGTTTGAATCGCATGGCAAAAGCGGCTCGCGACTGCGGTGCCACCGTGGTCGTCATCAGCAGCGACAGCAAGTCTCCACTTGCACGCCTCGCCGACTACACCTTTAATACCGTCAATCACGAGGCACTGCTGACAACGGGCGACTTCGCGTTCTCCAAGATGAGCGCAACGATGATCATCGAGGTTATCTACAACTTCCTGCTGCCCGAAATCGAGGACGCGCGCGAGCATATCAGCTACTACGAGGAGCTCATCCAGCCGGATAAGGTCGTGGAGTAGACATTTTGGGAGCCGATAAACGCCACTCGCCACGAAACCGGCCTATCTACTACGTTTTATCCGTATGGACCAACCACATACCGAAAATAGAGAAAACCGCAGGCGTTCTACCTGCGGTTTTCTTTTTGCAATTCTTGACGTGGTTGCCGATAGCCTATCAAACGTAGTAGATGGGCCGGTTTCGTGGCGGCAGGGTCGGACATGCATGTGGCGGCTCGGCCTAAGCACGCGCTTCTTCGAGCATCTGCTTTGCGTGGGCCAAGCTTGCCTCGGATTGATCGCCGCTCAGCATACGGGCGATCTCTGCGGTGCGGGCATCGCCGGTCACCTCGTCCAGGTGCGTTTGAGGAACGTCGCCGGGCTCTTTACTGACCACGTAATGCTTGTCGGCCATGACGGCGACCTGCGCCAGGTGCGTTACGACAATGACCTGATGCGTGGCGGCAAGATCGGCCAGTACACCGGCCAGCGCACGGGCGGTGGAGCCGCCGACACCGGCATCGACCTCGTCGAACACCAGGGTATCCACACCATCCGCGTTGCCAAGGACAACCTTGCTCGCCAGCATAACGCGGCTCAGCTCGCCGCCCGACGCAATGCGGCGCAGGGGGCGCGGCGTCAATCCGGCACCGCTGCGATACAAAAGCTCATAGCTTGAAGGCCCCGCCGGTGTCCACTCGGCACGCGGAAGATCGCGCGACTCCCAGACGAGCTCGGCGCCGCCCATCTCCAGGCGCGCCATCTGACGGCCAACCTCGTGACAAAAGCGCGGGGCAGCGGTGTTCCGCGCGCGCTTAAGCGCCTTGGCGGCAGCAAAGAGCTCGCGTTCAGCCGCACCAAGCGCTTCGCGCGCCTTCTTGATTTGCTCATCACCATCGTCTACCAGCGACAACAGCTCTTGCGAGCGATCGCGCATGGCAAA
>WGSR01000054.1 GCA_014871545.1 Collinsella sp.
GAGGACGAGTCGGTCGCCCGCATGCTCAAGCGCTGCGACAAGCCGGTCTTTCTGCTGGTGAACAAGCTCGACAATCCCGATCGCGAGAACGACAGCATCTGGGAGTTCTATTCGCTCGGCATCGGCGAGCCCACGCCGCTCTCGGCCCTGCATGGCCACGGCACGGGCGACCTGCTCGATGACATCGTGGCCCTGCTTCCGGAGGAAGAGGACGAGGTCGCCGATGAGTTCCCCGACGCGCTGAACGTCGCCATCATCGGCCGTCCCAACGCCGGTAAGTCGTCGCTGTTCAACCGCATCCTGGGCGCCGACCGCTCTATCGTGTCCAACATTGCCGGCACGACGCGCGACGCCATCGACACCGTAGTGGAGCGCAACGGCAAGCACTACCGCATGGTCGACACCGCGGGCATTCGCAAGAAGAGCACCGTGTACGAGAACATCGAGTACTACTCGATGGTCCGCGGCCTGCGCGCCATCGACCGCGCCGACGTGGCGCTGCTCGTCGTTGACGCCTCCGTGGGCGTTACCGAGCAGGACCAGAAGGTCATGGGTCTTGCCATCGAGCGCGGCTGCGCCATCGTGGTGCTGCTCAACAAGTGGGACCTGCTCGACGACGACCGTAAGCGCGAGGCCTGCATGGAGACCATCGACCGCCGTCTGGGCGTCATGGCTCCCTGGGCCCAGTACCTGCGCATCTCTGCCCTCACTGGCCGCAGCGTCGAGAAGATCTGGGCGATGGTCGACGCCGCCGAAAAGACGCGCTCGCAAAAGATCAGCACCTCGCGCCTCAACACGTTCCTTACTGACCTGCGCGAGTTCGGTCATACCGTGGTGGACGGCAAGCGCCGCCTGCGCATGCACTACGTGACCCAGACGGGCGTCAACCCGCCGACGTTCACGTTCTTCGTCAACCACAGCGACCTGGTCAACGACACCTACCAGCGCTACGTGGAGAACCGTATGCGCTCGACCTTCGACTTTGCCGGCACGCCCATTCGACTCTTCTTTAGGAAGAAGGAGCAAAAGGATGCATAATCCGATTCTTCTGACCGCCATCTGCGCCGTGGTCTCGTTCTTTATCGGAGCGATTCCGTTTGGCCTGATCCTGGGCCGCGTGTTCAACCACACGGACATCCGCAAGGCGGGCTCCGGCAACATCGGCACCACCAACGCCCTGCGTGTGGCCGGTCCCAAGGTCGCCGCGTTCACCCTGCTGCTCGACTGCCTTAAGGGCGCCATCTGCGTCCTTATCGCGCGTCCGCTCATCGCGAGCGTGGGCTATGGTTTTCCGCCGAGCATTATGGCCCCCGGCGCCGCCGGCGACTGGATGCTCGGCGTCATCTGCCTGGCAGCCGTGTGGGGCCACATCTTCTCGCCCTACCTTAACTTCCACGGCGGCAAGGGTATCGCGGTTGGCCTGGGCGTCATCCTCGCCTGGTACTGGCCTATTGGCCTGTCGCTGCTGGGCATGTTTATCGTGGCCGTCGCCATCACCAAATTTGTGTCGGTAGGCTCGCTTGCCGCTGCCATCGGTCTTCCCATCGCTGCTTGCGCGGTCTTTCCGTACAGCAGCCTGGGCCTCAAGTTCTGCATGGCGATGATCGGCATCACCGTGGTGTGGGCCCATCGCGCGAACATCAAAAAGCTCATGACCGGTAAGGAGTCCAAGCTCTCGTTTACCAAGCGCGTCACCGAACCCGACGATAAGTAGGAGAGAGTCATGAATGTTGCGCTGATTGGCTCCGGCTCCTGGGGAACCGCCGTCGCCGGCCTCGCCGCCGCGCGAGCCGAGCGCGTGACCATGTGGGCCCACAGCGAGCAGACGGCCGCCGGCATCAATGGCGAGCACCGCAACCCCCGCTACCTTGTGGGCTACGAGCTGCCCTGCAACGTCTTCGCCACGACGGAGCTGATGCAGGCACTCGACGGCGCCGAGGCCATCATCTTTGCCGTTCCTTCGACGCACCTTCGCAGCGTGTGCCACCAGGCCGCGCCCTTTATCGCCGCCAATACCCCGGTGCTCTGCCTCACCAAGGGCATTGAGCCCGAGTCCGGCCTGCTCATGAGCGAGGTCATCGCCAGCGAGATCGGCAACGAGGCACGTGTCGCGGCTCTTTCTGGCCCCAACCATGCCGAGGAAATCTGCCGCGGAGGTCTTTCTGCCGCCGTCATCGCCAGCGAAGATCCACAGATAGGGGAGACCTTTAAGGACCTGCTTCTGTCAACGGCCTTCCGCATCTACCTGTCGCAGGACATGACCGGTGTCGAGGTCTGCGGCGCCATGAAAAACGTAATCGCCATCGTGTGCGGCATCTCCGCCGGCACCGGTGCGGGCGACAACACGCTCGCCCTTATCATGACGCGCGGCCTGGCCGAGATCAGCCGCCTGGTGCACGCCCGCGGCGGCCAGGCCATGACCTGCATGGGGCTTGCCGGCATGGGCGACCTCATTGCCACCTGTACCTCGGAGCATTCGCGTAACCGCACCTTTGGCTACGAGTTTGCCCACGGCGTGTCGCTCGACGAGTACCAGACGCGCACGCATATGGTTGTCGAGGGCGCCGTCGCGGCCCGCAGCGTCAGCGAACTTGCCCGTTCACTGGGCGTAGACATTCCGCTCACCTTTGCCGTGGAGCAAACGCTCTACAACGGTGTTACTTTGGATAGGGCGCTCGAGATTCTTACCGACCGCGTCCCTTCTCAAGAGTTCTACGGACTCACCGACTAGCGCAGAAAGGCTACTACCATGGGTTCCATCAAAATCGCTCCGTCCGTCCTTTCGGCCGACATGGCCAACCTCAAGGGAGAGCTCGACAAGATCGCCGGCGCCGACTACGTTCACTTTGACGTTATGGACGGCCACTTTACCGGCAACCTGACCTTTGGCGTTGACATCCTTAAGGCCGTCAAGCGCTCCACCAACGTGCCGGTCGATGCGCACCTCATGGTGTCGAACCCCGACGAGACCGTCGATTGGTACGCCGATGCCGGTGCCGACATGATCACCGTGCACTACGAGGCCTCCACGCACCTGCATCGCACGCTCACGCATCTGCAGCAGCGCGGCGTCAAGGCCGGCGTTGTGCTCAACCCCGCCACCCCCGTGTGCGTGCTCGAGAGCATCATCGACGTCGTCGATATGGTGCTGCTCATGAGCGTGAACCCAGGCTTTGGCGGCCAGAGCTTTATCCCGGGCACCATCGCTAAGCTCCAAGAGCTCAAGGCCATGTGCGAGCGTCACGGCGTTTCGCCCCTCATCGAGGTCGACGGTGGCATTTCTTCCAAGAACATTGCCGAGGTCGTCAAGGCCGGCGCAAATATCCTGGTGGCCGGTTCTGCCGTATTTAAGTCCGAAGATCCCGCTGCCGAGGTTGCGCTGCTGCAGAAGCTGGGCAACGAGGCTGCACAGGAGGCATAAACCCTTATGACCGCAGGTCAAAACCGCATACCCGTGAATCTTGACTACGCCGCCTCGACGCCCATGCGCGCCGAGGCGCGCCTTGCGCAGCGTGAGTACGACGATAGCGAGCTAGCGGGCGTCAACCCCAACTCGCTGCACTCGCTCGGCCGCAAGGCCGCTGCACGCCTGGAAGTGGCGCGTCGCGAGATTGCCCGCAGCTTTGGCGCACGCGTTCGCCCGTCCGAGATTGTTTTGACCAACGGCGGCACCGAAGCCAACCAGCTGGCGCTGCTCGGTCTTGCCGAGGGCGCTCGTCAGCGCGATCGCAAGCGTAACCGCGTGATCGTATCTGCCATCGAGCACGATTCGATTCTGGACAACCTGCCGCTGCTGCGTGCTGCCGGCTTTACCGTCGACCTGATGCAGCCCTGCCGTGCAGGTTATATTGAGCCTGCCGCGCTGAGCGACTTGCTCGGCGACGACGTGGCGCTCGTGAGCATCATGGTTGCCAACAACGAGACCGGCGTGGTGCAGCCCATCCGCGAGCTGACCGCCGCTGCACATGCTGTCGGCGCCCTGTTCCACACCGATGCCATCCAGGGTTATCTGCATATTCCGCTCGATGTCACCGAGCTGGGCGTCGATGCTATGACCGTTGCCGCGCACAAGATCGGCGGCCCCGTGGCATCCGGCGCACTCTACCTTAAGAACCGCACGCCGCTGCGTCCGCGCATCTTTGGCGGTGGACAGGAAGCCGGACGTCGTGCCGGCACGCAGGACCTGCGCACGCAGCTGGCCTTTGCCGCCGCCGCCTCCGCGCTGTTGCCGACCGTGGCCCAGGAGCGCACGACGCTGCAGGCCTTGTCCGACAAACTCTACGCCACGCTTACGGCTCATCCGCGCATTCACGCCACTATGGGCGACTATGCGCAGGCCGACCGTCTGCCCGGCATGGTATCGATCTACATTGACGGCATGGACTCCGAGGAGCTCATCATCAAGCTCGACGCCGCCGGCTTTGAGGTTTCGGCCGGCTCGGCGTGCTCGAGCGGCAGCATGGACCCGAGCCATGTTCTCAGCGCCATGGGCATTGGTCGCGAGCAGGCATTGGGCGCTATGCGTATCTCGTTTGATGACCGCGTGAACCCTGCCGACCTGGACGACTTTGCCCAGACGCTGCTCTCGATCGTGGGTGCCGCATGATCGTCGCCGAGCTTGAACGTGCGCTGCTGGAGCGCTACCCCAAGGCGGACGCCGAGGGCTGGGATCATGTTGGGCTATCTGTGGGAGATCCCGCTGCAGAGATCACCGGTGTTGCCTGCGCACTCGATGCGACCGAAGCTAATGTTCGCCGCGCCCAAGAAGCCGGCGCAAACGTGCTGCTGACGCATCATCCTGTCTATATCAAGGCGCCCGAGGCGTTTTGTCCGGCTGATTCTGCGCGTCCCCAGTGCAGCGCGGCGCTCTATGAGGCGGCTCGTTGCGGCGTGAGCATTATCTCGCTCCATACCAACCTGGACCGCTCGCACGAAGCCCGCGTCTGCCTGAGCGAGCTGCTGGGTGCCGCACCCGTGAGCTCACTGGAGCACGTGGACGACCCCGAGGCCACCGGCCTGGGCGCGCTTGCAACGCTCAACGACCCGTGCACGCTGCACGATCTATCCACCCGTGCTGCCACGGCTTTCGGCAGCGACCCGCGCGTGTGGGGCGAAGCCGAGCACGCATGCCGAACTGTCGCTATTTTGGGCGGCTCCCTGGGCGACTTTGGAGAGCTCGCCATCGCCGCGGGCGCGGACGTTGTCGTGACGGGCGAAGCGGGCTACCACGTGGCGCAAGACCTTGCCTTGCGCGGGCTGCCGGTGATCTTGCTCGGCCACGACCGATCTGAGGAGCCGTTCGTTGATATATTGATGAACTCTGCAGTTGACGCCGGGGTCGACCCCCGTCATGCGATTAAAATACTGAACCCTTGCCAATGGTGGACTGTGACAAAAGGAGAGAACTTATGAGCGCCGGCGCTACGCTACTCAAGCTGCAACAGATCGATTTGGGGCTCGCCCGCAACAAGAGCGAACTTGCCAATATGCCGGAGCTCAAGGAGCTCGCTTCCAAGCGCAAGACCTATGTGAAGCTCAAGTCTGAGATGACCAAGCTCTACGCCCAGCGCAAGGATCTGGACATTGAGCTCGACGATCTCAACACCACCGAGATTCAGACCAACAACGCCATCGAGGCTGCCAAGAAGCGCCACGTCGACGGTTCTGATTACCGCGAGGTGCAGGACCTGGAGAATGAGCTTGCCACCCTGGCAAAGCGTCTGGACAAGATCGAGCACACCCGCAAGGACGTCATCGTCGCCCATAAGGAGGCGCTCGACCGCGAGGCCCGCGCGCAGGCAATCATCGCCAAGTTCGAGGAGGGCGTGAAGGCCGATACCAAGGCCGCCCGCGCCAAGGCTGCCGACCTGCAGACTCAGATTGACGCCGGCACTAAGGAGCGCACCGCGCTTGCTGCCACGCTGCCGGCCGACGTGCTCACCGACTACGAGCGTCTGCTCAAGCAGTTCCGCGGCCTGGCCGTCGAGACCATCCAGGGCAACATCCCCACGGTCTGCCACACCGCGCTGCAGGCATCGTCCATGAGCGACCTCAACCACGACGGTAGCGAGATTACGCACTGCCCGTACTGCCACCGCCTCCTGGTACTCCCGAGCAAGGAAGCCTAGCGATGACGGCGGCATCCAACAATTCAATGCAACTTGAGGGAAAAACGATCCTGCTGGGCATTACCGGCGGGATCGCCGCCTATAAGTCGTGCAATATCGTGCGCCTGCTGCAAAAGCGCGGCGCGCGCGTCAAGGTCGTTATGAGCGAGCATGCCACTGAGTTTGTGGGCCCGCTCACCTTCCGTGCGCTCACCAACGAGCCCGTCGCCGTGGGCCTGTTCGACGACCCCTCCGACCCCATCCACCACATTTCGCTGGCGCAGGAGCCCGATCTGGTGGTCGTGGCGCCCGCGACGGCCAATATCATCGCCAAGATGGCCAACGGCATCGCCGATGACCTTATTTCCACCACGCTGCTTGCGACGCCGCGACCCATCGTGATCGCGCCGGCCATGAACAACGGCATGTGGAAGGCGCCGGCGACGCAGGCCAACATGGCCACGCTGCGCGACCGCGGCGTGCATGTGGTGGGACCCGGCAGCGGCTACCTTGCCTGTGGCGACGTGGACACGGGCCGCATGAGCGAGCCCGAGGACATCATCGAGGCTGTCTGTGAGGTGCTCAACCCCGCGCCTCAGGACCTGGCGGGCAAGCGCATCGTGATTACCGCCGGCCCCACGCACGAACCGATCGATCCTGTGCGCTTTATTGGCAACCGGTCGTCGGGCAAGATGGGCATCGCCCTGGCGGGGGAGGCCGCACGCCGCGGCGCCGCTGTCACGCTTGTGCTGGGCCCGACATCGCTCGATGTTCCCCGCGGCGTGGAGTGCGTGCGCGTGCAGACCGCAGCAGAGATGCTGGAGGCGGCGCTGAGCGCCTTCCAGACGGCCGATGCGGCCATTTGCGCGGCCGCCGTCGCCGACTACACACCGGCGGCCCCTGCGGACCATAAACTCAAAAAGTCCAACGAGCGCTTGGATTGCATCGAGCTGGTCGAAACGGTCGATATTTTGGCCGAGCTCTCGCGCCAGAAGGGCGAGCGGTGCGTGATCGGATTTGCGGCCGAGACCGATAACGTCGTGGAGTACGCGCAGCGCAAACTCGCGCGCAAGGGCTGTGATGCTATTATCGCCAACGATGTCTCACGCGCGGATTCGGGCTTTGGAACCGACACTAACAAGGCCTGGATTGTGAGCACAACGGGCACGCAAGAACTTCCCGTGCTAACAAAACCCCAGCTCGCAGATACAATTTTGGACTTGCTTCAAAATTTGTAAAAAAGTTCTTGCACAAGTCTAAAGTTTCGGGTTAATATACTCCCTGTTGCGAGCGAGAGCAGAGCAACAAACAAAAGCTTCGGGACGTGGCGCAGCTTGGTAGCGCACTTGACTGGGGGTCAAGGGGTCGCTGGTTCGAATCCAGTCGTCCCGACCAGAAGTTTGCAGGTCAGGCACCTAGTGCCTGACCTTTTTTGTTTTAAGTAATTGCTTAAATTTGATTAATCAACAGGGTGCCAAAAATCTACCTGCGCGATAATCGCTTTTTGCGGTTACTTGCGCGTTTTGCACGCGCTTAAGCCGATTTATTAACGCGACATGAATCTACATACGCGTAGCTGGTATACAGACGAGTACAGGCTGTATTTATCGCGGCGATTTACGCAGATATGGCGACTGTAACGAACTAGTGTGTCGCTGTATTTATTCCGGTAGTTCACTTGATCGGTGGACAAGTGGGCTGTTGCGACGAAACGCCAAGCAGGATGGGCTCTATACGAGGACGCCGCAGAGGCAATGGCGGGGGAGTGCGGCAGGCGCTCTGAGAGCCGCTGTATGACCCCATTTCTCCTCAACCCGATTACCTGTGCTATGAACCTCGAATTGTTCGAGTAATCGCCAAAAGAAAAGCCCTCGCAGGATTGCGAGGGCTTTGCGCTAAAAGAGATCAGAAGCAGAAAGCGGGGAGAACATAAAACGAGTCCGTCGCGCTGTAGCTGTAGCAAATACCGCCGCTTTGAACATAGCGAAAGGACGTGGAGCTGCGCGGTCTCACGGAGCGAGTCCAGTGGCTATAGCCTGATGCACCGGAATAGTTCGACCCCGTCACGCCCTTGGATTTGTAGCACTCGTACTGGATGCCGTCGGATTGCATATCCCCGTATACTTCGGTTGCCGAGAGCAGAAAAACCTTGTCGGTCGTCGCTGAGGGGGCACCGCCCCAGTTACCGCCAACGTTATCGGTTGTCTTTGTGACGGGTTTCACCTTTGACTGGAAGAACCTCTTGCCTTATTAAAGAAATACGCCAAATACAACGGATATAAAGCGGAAGGAGGCGACATCGAGTAACTATCAAAGGCCAGATTAAGGAGCCAGCCATGAAGAAATGCCTACCCTCCATCGTCTCAGCAACTCTTTGCCCCTCCCTTGTCATGACACCATTTGTACCCGTTGCGGCAGCCCATGCCGACGAGGGATCTCCCGCCGAGAGCAGCGATATCTACGTCGGAGTCAATTACGACGAAAATTACGATATATCCCTTTTTTGAGCGCGGGCGCTGCGCGGATTCATATTCCAAGGCGTGGTGCGATTCTCACGGATCTGCAAATAACCGCCCCGTCCCTCACAAGGTCAAGCTGAACGCGAAGGAGGAGGCTTGCCTGCGCGATCTCTAGCTTGTTGGCACCGCTGAAGTTATCGCCGGTCTCGTGACAACCGGTCCTGGCGGCGGCTTGTTTGCAACCGCAA
>WGSR01000055.1 GCA_014871545.1 Collinsella sp.
TTATAGGCGACCGGAAACGGCGCGCGCTCCAGCGTTTCGCCATAGAACTCCTTGCGCGGCGTGCCCGTATAGCGGTCCTTTTGCACGCGCGGGTGCACGATCAGCTCTGCCAACGGTATGCGGCAATACAGATCGAGCACGCGCTCATACTCGTCATCGCTCTCCAGCCCCAGCCTGGTCTTGACCGATACCGGCAACGGCGAGCGTTCGCACACGTCGCTCAAGAACACCTCAAGTTCGTCGAGATTACGCAAGAAACCCGAGCCCTTGCCCTTGGCGACAACCGTCCCCGAGGGGCAACCCAAGTTGAGATTGACCTCGCGATAGCCCATGTCGGCGAGCACCTGTGCCGCCCACACAAACTCGTCCGCGTTCTTGGACATCAGCTGAGGCACTACGTTAAGCCCCTGGTTATTGGCAGGATCGATCTCCTTAAACGCCTTGCCGCCAAAGCGGTTGCCCACCCGCGGCGGCGGCAAAAACGGCGTGTAATAGCAATCGAGTGCGCCGAAGCACTCCGCATGCACGCGACGGAACACATGCCCGGTAATCCCCTCCATAGGGGCCAACGATAGAATCATCTACTCTTCTCTCATATTCAACACAACAAAGGGGCCGTCCCTTTGTCACATGCATTATGCCTTGCGCTTCAGGCGATTCACAAGGAAGAGGTAGTTACTGAACGATGACCACCCTCCAGCCGCACCCCATACAACGAGGTCTAATACTTTTCCCGAGAAGTGAACGAGTGAAAACGGGCCCCCGAAGCATCGGCACTTTCGAGATGCAATTTCCTGCGGTTTTGTCAGCCAAATCCTGCGGGTTTGACGTCTAAAAATGTCGATGCTTCGGAGGTCCAAGTATGGCCGTTCACTTCTCGGAAAAGTATTAGACCTCAATTTACAAGCCACTCAATATGACAAAGTGGCCGTCCCTTTGTCACATTCAATGAAAAAGGGCACCGACGTTAGTCGATGCCCCAAAGCGGCTGCAGGCTAAGCCCTACAGCGTATGTCTAAGACGAATCGAACTATTCGTCCCAGGAAAGGTTCTTTCCAGTCTTCTTGGCCAGCAGCAAGAACAGGCCGATGATGACGTTGCATGCGATGCAGAAGATGAAGACGCCCTGGAAAGAGCCGGCAAACTCATAGACCTTCATCATGACAGGCATGCCAAAGGCGCCGACAATGTAGCCTACGGAGCAAATCAGCGCGAAGATGCGACCGAAATCGCGGGAGCCAAAGACATCCATGACCAAAACGGTCAGAGCGGTGCCGGCGATGACATACATGACGTCGTTTACGCCTGCCGCGAGGATGCTAAGCGTCGAGTTGCCGCTGCTCATCATGAGCATGATGAAGGAGAAAATGGAGACGGCAAGCCAGCCCAGAATGGCCTTCGTGCTGCCGAACTTATCGCAGGTGGTGCCGACGATCGGATTAAGGAACATGTCGAAGAGCGATGCGGCGGAAACCATAAAGCCGCCCACCATGGGGTTGAAACCAACCTCGGAAGCATATGTCGGGAAGAGCTGGTTCATGCAGCAAGTGAGCTGCACGAGACAAAGGAAACCGATGCAGAAGAAGAAAGCAGGCGATTTGATGGCGCGTGCATAGCTGACGCCACGCGCACTTTCCTCGGTCGTCTCCTCGGTCTCGGCGACCATCTCGCCTTCAACGTAGCCATAGGGCAACATGCCCTTGTCCTGAGGCTTGTAGCGGATGATCAGAATGGAAGCTGGGAGAATGAGCACTGCGGAAACACCGGCGAGCACCAGATAACCAGTTCTCCAGCCAGCGGCCTCGATGACAGAGGTGATGACGGGGCTCATGATGAGCATATAAATCGAGTTTACCGCCCAAGCAAGGCCAATTGCCAGGCCACCAGATTTTTGGAACCACTGGTCAATAACGTCGGACATAGCGACGCCGGTGGTAAAGGCGAAGCAAACGCCAATCAGGGCGCCAGCGGCGATGAACATCCAGACTTCGGTGTAGAAGGCCATGCCTGCGCCGGCAGCGAGCAAAATAAGCTCGACAACGGGGAGCCAAACCTTGCCAACGACCTTGGGAATGAGTTTTCCGACAAACGGAAGAGCTGCCGCAAGACCAATGAGCGTTGCGGTGAAGTAATACGAGAAGATGGAATAGTCAAACCCGAACTCCTCGCACACGGGTGCGACGAAGGAGCCCGCGATGACGCTATAGGATCCGGTCGTGCCGGCAGACATAAGGCCGAGCGCGATTACGAGAACCCATGCGTAAACCTTGCTGCTCTTTAACTTTGCATTTTCCATTGACGCAGCTCCTAGAGACCCAGAAGGGCACACATAACGGCCTTGATGGTGTGCTGACGGTTCTCTGCCTCACGGAAGATGACCGAAGCGTTGGCCTCAAAGCACTCGTCGGCAATCTCGAAACCCTCGGTGATGATCTCGCGATGAAGGTCGTTCTTGCACTGGTCGAGGAGCATCTTGCCAACACGGTGATCCGCGTTGTGGACAGAGGGAAGCTCATGCATGCAGAAGATGTCGGGATTGTTGGTGCGCTTGCACAGCTCGCTGGTGACGCGATAGGGGTACAGAGACTCGGCATCGCCCAACCAGGAGTTGTAGTCGTCGGGATCCAGAACCTCTTCTCCGCACTCGGGGTTGATGTAGCGCCACTCCTCGGTAACGATAACGTCAACGCCATCCAGGGCATCGAGGTCAGAGGTGATGGTAAAGGTCCTATTGGGAGCGTACTTGGCGTAGCAGGCCTCCACCTCTTCGATCATTTCCTTGCACATCTGATGACGGAGGTCGTCGGGGCCGATGGCGAGGAAGTCCATGTCGAGCATAGCGCACAGACGGCCATACCACACTGGGGCGCCGGCGCAGTTGCCAACGAAAGCCATCTTCTTGCCGCGGCTCGTACGCAGACCGCCCCATTGCTCTTCCATCGTAAGAGCGTCAGCGAGCATCTGAGTCGGGTGATCGCCGAGAGTAAGGGCATTGATGACCGGGATGTCAACCAGGTCGGCGACGTCATAGAGGAACTGCTCGTCCTTCTGTGCGCGGTAGACGATGAGATCGTACATGCCGTTAAAGACGCGCATGGCATCCTTGACGGTCTCGCAGTCACCCATGTGGGAGTTGGTCAGATAAGTGAAGCCCATGCCCAAATCATTGCAGGAGGTCTCGAATGCGCAACGAGTACGGGTCGAGCCCCACTCAAAGTTGGCGAGGACGTTTTTGCCGGGGAAGTAGCGCTGGTCGACACCAGACTTCTTCTGAGCCTTAAGGTTCCAGGCAAGATCGATGAGATAGCGGAAATCCTCGGAGGAGAGATCATGGATGTTGATGTAGTCGCGACCGCGGAGGCTGTTGTTCATGCCTATTTCCTTTCGAATTATTATCAAAATTATTGTTGAATGTGTCCCCGAGGAAAACACGGATATCCCTCGGGGAGCGGTACATGTGGCGCCTAAGCCAAAGAGCGCAGGCTCTAAGGCTCACTAACGACTGGCCGCCACGTCCTTAGTCCAGCAGTGCACGCCGCCGCCGGACAGGTTAAGCGCGAGGGAATCAATCATGATGACTTTGCGATCGGGGAAGCAGCTCTCAAGAACTGCCTTGGCCTGCTCATCCTTCTCTTTCACGACCTCGCTCATGCCCTCGTGGTAATAACGCTGGCCAAGAACGACGCCGTTGCAAATCAGGAAGTTGCAGTAGCTCGCTGCGGCGTAGAAGTGGACGGGGCCCTCGGGCCAGGGGGTGCCATCCATAAACTTGCCGCCCATTTCGTCGATGAAGCCCTTATAGAGCTCGTAATCTTCATCGCCAGGGGCGATAACGACTTCAATAGGCTCGGCGGTGGGCATACGAACGATCTCGAAGGGCTTGCCCTCCCAGTCCGTTTCGTTGCTCAGGATCTCGTAGGCTGCCTCAATGCGGCGACGAGACTCTGCTCCAGCCTTGCTCGAGGCTGCCTCTTCATCGGACACCTCGGCAAGAAGAATCTTGTTCGGAGTGATAAAGCGACACATCTCATCAATGTGAGCTGCAAAGCTCATGCCAAAGACGGGAGTTCCGTCTTCCTTCTCGTCGAGGATGCCCAGTCGATAGTCGTCGTCCTCGAGCATAGGCTGCGGAAGCCAGATAACCTTGTTGAGGTTGTAGATGCGCTTATACTCGGCCTCTACTTCCTCTTTCGTGAACTCGGGATTACGCTTGCGGCATTCCGTGTCCTCGATGGCGATCAGAGTGCCGTGACCGTCAAACTCGCGGTCGCCGCCCTCCGAAACCATTTCGGAATTGACGATATCGAAGCAACCGAGCGCAACCGCCATGTGAACGGCTGCCTTACGTGCGGACTGGCACTCCGGGGAGTTCTTGTCCCACACGCCGTAATAGGTCCAAGCGGGGTTGACCATATAAGAATGGCCCTTGTCGTCGACCATGATGCTGGGACCGTTGTCGCGGACATAGAAGTTGGAGTCTTCGAACTGCGTGATCTCGATGCGATCGAGATCAACCCCCTCCTCCTTCAGGCGCGAGCAAGCCTCCTCATAGGAGCCGGGGGTGCCGCAATTGAGGTTGACCGTAACGTCGCCATACTCGAGCAGAGCCTTGATCACGTCAACGCAGGGCTGGCGGTTATCGTAGCCCTCTGCACGGATGTAATCGGGAAGCCATGTCACATAGACGTTGGAGCGCTTCTCGAACTCGCCCGGCATACGATAGTTCTCGTACATGGTTGGTCCTTCCGTCGGGTTTCCCGCGATGCTGTCCGGCCGCGACAATAGCGGGGTTTCACCTGCTATAGTACTACTATACCTACCGTTCGGTAGATAATTTTGAATAATTGCCGCTCGCCTACTGATACATACCGTTCGCCGTATATAGTGGTCATGTTTGGACACGAATTGATGTTCCGTTGCCATCCTTAATAATGTTGGTAGTGCGGAAGTGATTTGCAATGGAGAAATGCAGCGTGAGCACAAGAAAAAAAATATTGGACGCAATGTACGATCTTGTGGCAGAAGTCGGTTATGACAAAGCGTCTATCGGAAAGATTTGCGACTTTGTCGGTATATCCAAGCCGTCGGTGTACTACTACTTTCCCTCAAAAGAGGAGATTTTCACTACGCTCTTGGACAGCATGTTTCCGACCATTGACTATCAGCGCGACTACTCGCTAATAGTCGATAGGGACGGGTTCAAGGCCGCGCTTATCGAGCTCGGCAATTCAGTTATAGGTGGCTATCGAAGCGATGAAAAGCGCCGGCGCGTGCTGGCCGAGGTTAGCGTTCAAGCAAATCGAATTCCTGCAGTTCAGGAACGTCAAGCGACGGCGACCAAACGAACCATGGATGCGCTTAAAGACATCCTTCTTCATGGTGTAGAGATTGGCGCGTTTTCCGATAGCGCCGACGTAATGCTCTACGTACAAATTCTTTATACCGTTCTGGAGGGAGCAAGCAATACGGTCGCTCAAGGTGAGGATATTGATGAGAAAGCGGTTTGGGCGGGAATAGTCGAGCTTATGTTCAAATAAACCAGCCAAGCTGAAGCGCATGTTGGCACCCATGGTGCCTGCGGGCAACCTTTAATACGAAAACAGGGGTCGACTCCAGTCTGGCTTGGAGTCGACCCCTGTTGCATGGCAATCTATGCCGATGCAAATCGGCGCTTATTACTTTTCAGCAGCCTTATTGAGAAAGCCGGAAACGATAGCAAACGCAGCAATCATAAGGTTGCAGGCAATGCAGAAGATAAATACTCCCTGGAATGACCCTGCCATGCCGTAAACCTTCATCATGACCGGCATTCCAAAAGCACCGACGACATAGCCCGCTGAGCAAACGATCGAATAGATCCTTCCAAAATCGCGTGATCCAAAGAGCGAGAGGAGAAGCATCGGCATTGCGGTTCCAACGATGGCGAACATGACATCGTTTACACCAGCTGCAATGATGGAAACGGTCTCATTGCTTCCGCCAATGATAAGAAGCAGGAATGAAAGAATGCTGACACCTGTCCATGCGACCGTTGCTTTAATAGCGCCAAGCTTGTCGCATGTTTTGCCCACGAAGGGATTTAGGAAGATATCGGAGAGTGAAGCTGCCGAGACCATTAAGCTTCCTACGATAGGATTGAAACCGACCTCGCTTGCATAGGTTGGAAACAGCTGGTTCATGCAGCAGGTGAGCTGCGCCACGCAAAGCAAGAGGACACAGAGAATAAAAGACGGCGTTTTCGCGGCATCGCGGAGTGCCATGCCCGAAAGGACATCTTCCTGCTCATCGGCGCTGCAGCTCTCATGGGTTTCGGAGGCGGTCTCTCCGTACGGAAGCATATTGCGATCAGAGGGGTTAAGGCGAATGATAAATGCGCTTGCAGGCAAAATCATAGCTGCAGAAACGGCCGCAAGCACGATGTATCCCGTACGCCAGCCTTGCTGCTCGATGACCAGCGTAATGACAGGACTCAATAACAGCGTGCAAAGAGAATTAACGCCCCAAGCGAGGCCGATGGCGAGACCGGACGATTTGCTGAACCATTGGTCAATGACATCGGACATGCAGACGCCCGTTGTAAACGAAAAGCAGATGCCGATCACTGCGGCGGAGACGGTGAACATCCAGACCTCGGTGTAGAACGCCATTGCGGCGCCGGCGGCAATAAGGACGAGTTCAATGCAAATATGCCATGGTTTGCCGATTACTTTTGGAATGAAGCGACTCAAAAGCGGAAGCCCAAGCGCAAGGCCAAGAAGAATCGCGGTGAAATAGAAAGAAAAAGAAGTGTAGTCAAAGCCCAGATCTTCACATACTGGAGCAACGAATGAGCCGGCAATAATGCTATATGTGCCAGTTGTTCCGGCGGACATTAAGCCGAGCGCAATAACGACGACCCAAGCAAATGCGCCGCTTTCACGGAGACAATCTTTTTTGGCTGATGTGGTGAGAGTCATGGTTGCTCCATTTCTATCGGCAATACATCCTATATGCCTACCGATAGGTATATAAACCAGAGGACTCTTCGTCAAGCATTAAGCGGGGAGAGGGAGTTCTTAACCTGCCGAACGGTAATTAGACCCCGTTTTCGCAAGGGTCTCAATGTGACAAAGGGACTGTCCCTTTGTCACATTATTCGGAGCGCAGGGCTTCCACGGGATCCTTTTTGGATGCGCTGCGGGCAGGCAGTAGACCGGTAACGACCGTCAGCAGCACCGAAATTGCAATGAGCACCAGCGCATCCTGCACGGGCAGGCTCATTAGGTTGGGTACCTGTTTGGCAGTAAGCGCCCAGGCATTAACCGGGAAGCTCACGGCCACCACGACGACAACAGCAAAGACGCCGGCAATGAGGCCCTCGATAAAGGTCTCGGCATTGAATACGTTGGCCACGTTACGCTTCGACGCGCCGATCGCACGCAGGATGCCAATCTCCTTTTTGCGTTCCAGCACGCTGATGTAGGTGATGATGCCGATCATGATGGAGCTCACCACCAGACTGATACTCACGAATGCGATGAGCACCAAGCTGATGGTGTTCACGATGTCGGTCACCGAGCCCATGATGATGCCCATGTAGTCGGTGTACGAAATTGCCCGATCATCGTGGCCAGCGGCTTTGACCTGCTTGTTGTACGCATCGATGTGATCGAGTACGCGCTCCTTGGCCTCAAAGTCGCGCGGGAAAATCTTAACCGAGATGGGGTCTGCCTCATCCGCATAGCCCAACGTGGTCAGATTGTTGTCGTAGGTTAGCTTCGACGCCTTGGCATAGCTCATCATGAGCGAACTCAGGTCCTCGGCGTCCATGTTGAAATGGATGGCACGAGCAAAGGCGCTCGCATCCACGTGCATGGCGCTCGTCAGGTTGGCAAAACTCGAAGACATCTGCGTCGCCATCTGGTCCATAAGCCCCGCTGCGCCCGCCTTGAGCTGGGACGATACCGTCGACGCTATCTGCTCGCTGATTGCCTTCATCACCTGATCCATAGCCTGCTGCAGATACGGAGCCAGCTGCTTTTGCACATAGTCGGTCATCGCCTGTTGCAGGCGCTCGGCCAGGGCATCGCCGCCGAGCGCCTTCAATTGAGCCAGGCATTGCTGGGCTGCGGCATCATGCTCAAGATACGTCGAGAATGCGGCAGCGAGCTTTGACGCGTCTTTAAGATCTTCGGGCGACAGCGCCTTAAACTGATCAGACTGCAAAAAGCCCTCAAACAGCTGGTTGGCTAGTGCTCCCACCTGCTGCATTTGCTCGGGCGTGAGTTCCAGACCGTCAAAGATACCCGAGAAATCTGGGGTTGGCGCTTTTGCCATGATGTCGCTGAAGTCGATGTCCTTGCCAACGCCCGAAAGGTCAATGTCCAGCCCCGACAGATCGATGCCAGAAAGGTCCATACCGCCGGCCGCACCCGAGAGTGCAGACGCATCAAACGAGAACGCGCTCTTGAGCGCCGCCTCGTCCACGCTGAACATGCTGCTCAGATCCACGCCTTGTTTGGCCTCGCCTTGCAGTTCGTCGAAGGTTTTGCCCGTAAAGACATCCATCTCGGGGTGAGCAAGCTGTTCCTGCACAATCTGCGAATTTGCGGCGCGTTCCATAAGCTGACGAGTCAGTGCATGCGTATAGGCAATGCCCGGGGTCAATGCGCTCGCGTTGGCCGTCTCGTTAGGTCGCACCACGCCCACAATGCGCACGTCAATACCGTCGGCAACCTTAGCCGTCATAAAGTCGGCATCGTCAGACATGTCAGTCCACATGCCGGTCTCTTCGTTTTTGCGATAGGCATCGGCCGG
>WGSR01000056.1 GCA_014871545.1 Collinsella sp.
CCCACAGATTGATGACCCGCTGGGCACGAAAGAACCTTGAGCTCCTTTTCACCCAAGTATTTCGAAGAAAGGACACTGTCCCTTGGTTCCTCAAATGAGATGGCCGCATCCGAAATGCCAAGCACAAGTGATTCAAAGCATGTAGCCGTTGGCTGATGCCACACATCAAGGTGAATCTGAGGGTGCGAGCTTTCAAACGAGTCGTACCAGTTTTCGGAAAAAAGACGCCCCCGCCCGTGAAGACAGGGGACGTAAAGACGAAAGTGGCCGTCGGGCGAAACGCCACCGTTCCCCGATTGGGTGTACTTTTTGAGATCGTCGACTTGTGCCAGGATCACGCGTGCACGACGCGCAAATTCTCTGCCCGCCGGAGACAAAACAGCCTCCCCCGCCGATCGATTGAGCAAAACGATCTGATACTCAGACTCCAGTTTCTTAATTGCCGACGAGACAGCCTGTGGGCTCACGTGAACGGCGCGAGCCGCTTTGCGCACGCCGCCGTAGTTCGCTACCGCTTGAAGGTATTCGAGTTGAGAAAACTGCATAGGTTACTCCAAAGGCAGCCAAGGCGACGGGCCGTGCGTCCTCAGATGAGGTTCTCGCCCAGGTTCTTGCCGCCGAGGACGTGCATGTGGAAGTGCATGACGGTCTGACCGGCGTTGACGCCCTTGTTGGAGATGACGCGGAAACCGTCCTCCAGACCCTTGGCCTTGGCGACCTCCTGGATGGCGTGAGCTATGGCGCCCATGGTCTCGGCGGGTACGTTGTCGGCGATGTCGCTGTAGTGCTTCTTGGGGATCACGAGCGTGTGGACCGGCGCCTGGGGATTGAGGTCGTCGAACGCGATGACCTGGTCATCCTCGTAGACGACGGTCGAGGGGATCTCGTGGTTGGCAATTTTGCAGAAGATGCAATCACACATGGTTGGTTCCTTTCTCACAGACCAAGGTAATTATATTTGGTCGGGATGGTTAGAACGAAAGGTTGTCGTCGGTGTTGGCGGCTTCGCCGTCGGCGAGCACGTCGTTGCCGTCGACGTCCTTCAGGAGCACCGAGACCTTCTGCTCGGCATCGGACAAGCGGGTACGCAGGCTCTTGAGGAGCTCGACGCCGCGGGTATAGCTCTCAAGCGACTCCTCGAGCTCCATATCACCCGACTCCAAGCTGCGGATGATGAGCTCCAACTCCTGTGAAGCCTGCTTGTACGTAAGCTGCTCGACCGGGGTCTTCTCTGCCATATCTGTTTCCTTTCCTAAAGGTTTATCGCTATGAAACGCGGCCTACTCGACCGTATCGACCGTTGCCGCCACGTTGCCGTCTGCCATGCGCACGCGAATGGCGTCACCGGGCTTAAAGGTCTTGGCGCTCGTGGCCACCCCATCATCGCTGTACGCGATGGAATAACCACGGGCAAGCACCTTGAGCGGCGACAGGGCATCGAGCGAGGCTGCCGCACGGCCCAGGTCGGATGCTGGCTTGTTGAGCATCGTGCGCCCCTGATGCTCCAGGCGGGAGCTTGCGAGCGTGAGCGCATGGCGCTTGCCATCGAGTCCTGAGGTGCTTGCGATCAAGCGCTCGGGCAGACGCTCAAAGTTGGAGCGGAATGCCCCAACCGAACGCGTTATGGCGCCGGACAAACGATCGGCCGTCAGGGCAAGCTCAGACTCGCGACGCTCAACCATAAACGTTGGGTCGTTGAGGCACGGGCGGCACGCAGCCGCATCGAGCGCATCGCCCAAGCGAGCCGTATAGGTATCCCAGGCACGGCGACCGCGCTGATCGAGCATCTCCAGGTCGACCTGGGCCGACCCAATCATCGATGCCATCGCAGCACCCAGACGTTGATAGCGCGCCTCGAGCACATCGGCCAACTCCGTCATAGCCGGCGCCACCGATTCGGCCGCCGCCGTAGGCGTGGAGGCGCGACGGTCGCTCACCATGTCGCAAATCGAGGTATCGGGCTCATGGCCAATGCCGGTCACCACGGGCACGGGACAAGCCGCCACCGCGCGGGCAAGCTCCTCGTCATTAAAGGTCATGAGGTCCTCAAAGGAGCCGCCGCCGCGCACGAGCAAAATGCAATCGGGCGCCGGCGTAATGGCAGCGGCGCGGCGCAAGCCTTCAATAAGCTCTGTCGGCGCACCCTCGCCCTGGACCTTTGCGCCCACGCAGACGAGCTCGACGAGCGGGTTGCGTCGGCGCAGCGTACGCTTGACGTCGTCGATTACCGCACCGGAAGGCGAGGTGACAACCGCCACGCGTGAGCAGAACACCGGGATGCGGCGTTTGCGCGCTTCGTCCATCAGGCCCTCGCGGCGTAGCTTTTCGGCCAGTTGCGCCACTTGTTGACGCAGCAGACCCTCCCCCGCCAGCGAAAACGAGCGAGCGACAAAGCTCATACGACCCGTGGGCTTATAGAGGTTGAAGCTGCCCTTAAAGCTCACCTGCATGCCGTCACGCAGATCGAAGGTACGCTTGAGATAGGCGCCCTTCCAGATGATGCAGTCGACGGCGGCCGAGTCGTCTTTAATCTGGAAGTAGCAGTGGCCGCTTCGGGCATTGGGACCACGAAAACCCGTGACCTCACCCAAAACGCTCAACTGCGGAATGGCATCGAGCGCGCCGGCGGCGATCTCCACCGCTTGGCTCACGCTGAGCTCTTTGCGCTCCTGCTCGTCCGATCCGTCGAACTCGGCGGAAACGGTATTGCCGGTCAGATTCCAGCCTGCCACGCAGCCTCCTTTCGCCATCGTGCACAGAGGCTCCGGCCCTGCGCAAATTCAAGTCCAACACATAGTACAGCGCCGCGGGGACACAAATTCCCGCGGCGCCCAGCGACCCAATTTGTTATCGGTTGGAGTTTCTGTTGTAGCGAGCCATAAGATAGAGCAGCTGAATAATCGAGGTGAGCGCAGCGGCAACATAGGTAAGCGCGGCGGCCGTCAGCACCTTCTTGGCACCGTTGACCTGCTTGGAACTCATACCCGACTGCTCGATGTACGCCACGGCGCGTCGGCTGGCGTCAATCTCGACAGGCAGCGTAACGAGTTGGAACAGCACACTAAACGAGAAGAAGATCAACGCGAGGGATGTGAGCCCGGCAATGTTCATAAACAGGCCCAAGAGCAACACGATGGTCCAAGTGTTCTGGGTAAAGTTGACAACCGGGACCAGGGCGGTACGTACTTTCATCATGGCATAGCCGCTTTGACGCTGGGCGGCGTGGCCTGCCTCGTGACAGGCGACGGCAACGCTTGCGACCGATCCGCCCGAACGGTTGGCATCCGACAGATACAGGTTGTTGTCCTGCGGGTTGTAATGGTCGGTGAGCTCGCCGGCAACGCCCTTGATACCCACGGCGTTGCAACCGTTGGCATCGAGCATGCGGCGAGCGACCGTGGCACCCGTGTCGCCGTCCGAGCGAACCTTGGACCACGTCTTGTACGTCGAGTTGATATAGTTCTGTGCGGCAAGGCCAAGCACCGTGCAGACAAGAACAACCAGCAGGTACAGCGGGTCGATGCCAAAGCCGTATCCATAGTAATAAGGCATGCGAATTCCTCCGAATCGAGTTACACGTTGGAGGCATTTTACCCACTCAAACGGCTAGGCTTCCTTACAGCAATTCGATTTTTCCGTCCTTCACCGTCAACCCCATATTGCCGGAAAGCAGATCGTCCAGGCGCGAGCCCACAAGCTCAAAGCGCCAGCCTTCGCGCAAGGGGCTCTGCTCGGGATGCTCAATATAGTCAGCCAGGTCATCGCGCGAGGCAATGACCGAGGTCGCCACGCCCGAGCGCTCGGCAACCAGGCGAATGAGCGCATACATCAGGTCCGTCACGCTCTCCAACTCCGGAGAGATCTGGCGATGCCCGCGCACCAAGAGCGGCAGGCGATCGTGCGGGCAGCTCGCGCCGCGCTTGATGGCCATGAGCGCACCGTCCACGTCGCGCTCCCCCAACTGATCGGTACCGCGAATGCTACGGAACTCCTCAACGCGTACGGGATTGCGCTTAACGAGCGCAAGCAGCGTGTCGTCGGACATGACCCACTTGCGCGGGATGTTACGGCGCTCGGCGCGGTCCTCGCGCCAAGCGGCGAGCTCGCGCGCGATGCCCAACTGGTGACGGCTACACGAGTTGATGCGCTTGACCTTGCGAAATGCCTCATGGCGATCGGCACGGTAGTGCGACTCGTCGGCCAGAGGACGCAACTCGTCGAGCACCCAGTCCACGCGGCCCAGCTCGCGCAGGCGGCTCATCATCTCGGTATAGGCGACGATCAGGTATTTGACGTCATCGATCGCGTACTCAATCTGCTTATCGGTCAGCGGGCGACGCGACCAGTCGGTCAGCGACTCGGTCTTGGGCAGCGAGACGCCGCAAAACGTCTGCACGAGCGCGCCGTAGGAAATCTGCTGGCGCTCGCCCAAAAAGGCGGCGGCCACCTGCGTGTCAAAAATGGGACGCGGCAGCACGCCCACGGTATGGAGCATGACCTCCATATCCTGCGAGCAGGCGTGGAAGACCTTAGTCACGCTCTCGTCGGCCATAAGCTCGGCAAGCGGCGACAGGTCGTCGATCACCAAAGGATCGACCGCGACGCTCTCGGCAGGGGTGGCAATCTGAACCAAGCACAGGCGCGGATGGAACGTGCGCTCGCGCAAAAACTCGGTATCGACGGCAATCGCGTCGAACTTACGGGCGCGCTGGCAAAAGTCGAGTAGAGCCTGATGTGTGGAAATGTACATATCAACCCATCGAATAAGGTTAGGCCCGAAAAACACGGGTAGGATATCGGCATTGCCTTACAACTATACTCGGTTAGTCACAGAACGGGAACGTAAGTATGCGCTGCCTTATCATCCACAACCCGGCATCGGGCCCCAGCTCAGATGAAATCTACGCATTTACGCACGCCCTCGCGCAGGGCGGCGACGAGGTCGTGATGCGCTTTATCGGCGATGGCATGGAGCCCGAGGACGCCGTGGCAGACGTGCGCGAATTCGATCGCGTGGTGGTCTCGGGCGGCGACGGCACCGTCTCCAACGTGCTCGACCAGATGCGCGGATGCGGTGTCCCCACGCTCGTCTTCCCCTCCGGTACGGCCTGCCTGTTCTTCAACAACATCGGTAATGCCCCCGAGGCGGCGGCGCTTGCCAAGGCTTGCCGCGCCGGTCGCACGGTCAAAGTGGACATGGGCGAGCTCTTTTGGCTCGACGAGAACGGCAACGAGAAGCGCCACGGCTTCATCATCATCGCCGGCTCGGGCTTCGACGCCGAGATCATGATGAAGGCCGCCCCCACCAAAAACGACATCGGCGAGATCGCCTACTTCCTCTCCGCGCTCGCCACGCCCAATCCCACGGTGGCGCACTTTACGATTGAGCATGACGGCATTGTCGAGGAGCTCGACGGCATCTGCTGCATGGCCGGCAACACCTCGGTCATCCAAAACGACATCAACCTGTTCCCCGACTGCCGTATGAACGATGGCATGGTCGACATTGCGGTCATCGAACCCGTAAAAACTGTGCAGCTTCTACCGACTGTGATCACCGCCGCACTCGACCCCGCCGGCAAGGTACTCGGCCGCCCGCAGTTCAAGATCATCCAGACCAAGGAAGCCAAGATCACCTGCACCCCGTCGCTGGGCATGCAGTTCGATGGCGAGATTATCTCCAGCAATTCGGGCGTCTTTGGAGCCCGCGCGCTTCCGCAATGCCTCGACCTCATCGTCGACGAATTCTCCCCGCTCGGAAAATAGGAGGACCCTATGAACGACAATCCCCTGCTCGGCTTTATCATCATCGTTTTGGCCATGCTCGTCGGCTATGCGATCAACGTGATCCACCGCCGGAAGAAGTAATTCCACATTGGTATGATATTCATCCAATTATCGTCTCCCCTGCTGTTTATGCATTTGCCAAACAGCGGGGGATTTTCATTTCAGGCATTCCCAGCTACTTTATTCGGCTACAGTAATTACAGGGCGTCTTTATTAAAGTAAAGCTACAAACTGAGTACAATTAACCGCTCGTCGCATATTTCATCACGCTTATCGAGTAAGTGTCTTTCATAGATGAGTATTGTTTCCAGTTCGTTACGCTAATGGGGTGTCTTTATTGGCTGAAGCCCTCTGGCGACAGAGGGCTTTCGCACGCTGGGAGGGAAAATGAGGAAAACTCACCCCGTCAACGCGCTCAAGAAGCTAGGCATAGGCCTCGCCTTTGGAGCTGCAACCATCATGTCCATGCCGACATCTGCGCTCGCCTGCACGCAGATGTACATGGGCAAAAACTATACGGCCGACGGCAATACGTACTACGGCCGCGCCGAGGACTTTGACAAGCGCTATCTTAAGCACTACGGCATCGAACCTGCCCACGAACCTGGCTTTAAGTACAGCTCGATTGAATCTGCTTTTGAATACACTTCGAACAAGCCTACCTATCGTTACAGCTATGTACGCGACCACCCCTCCAACTGGATGGGTCGCACCGACGCCTATTCCGAGGCCGGAATCAACGAGAAGGGCGTCTCCTGCTCTGCCACGCTAAGCACTTCCTATAACGAGGAGGCCGATGCAGCAGACCACATCGATGAGAAAGTGGGTCTGGGCGAGTACAGTTACGGCAGCATCATCCTGGGCGAGAGCGCCACGGCCCGCGAGGGCGTCGAGCTTCTCGGCAGACTGATCGATGATCAAGGCGTCTGCACCAACGACCAGATCATCATCGCCGACAACAACGAGACCTGGCTGTTCGCCACACTTTCCGCCCATCAGTGGATCGCCATGAAGCTCGCTGACGACGTCGCGTCGCTCAACCCTAATATCGGGAGCCTCAACTACGATGTCGACCTTGATGACCCCGAGAACTGCCTACACTCCGAGGGCATCGAGTCCATGCCCGTGGAGAAGGGCTTCGCCAAATACTCCGCTGACGGCAAATTCGATGTCGCCCAAACGTATGGCGAAAGCCTCGCCGATTCCGGCGTAAACCAGTGGTCCCGCTATGTGCAAGGCCGCGATTATTTTGGTAGTGAGCTGACCGAAGGCACAGATTACGACATTATCACAGTAAAGAAGGATGGAAAACCTGACCAAAAGGGAGCCATGGTCAGCGAAATCCAGCCCCTGTTCTTCAGGCCTGGCAAGTCTGGCTGGAGCACCTTTGAGCTGATTCGTGCCTTTGGCAACCGCGGCGAGAACGTCCCTGGCCTCAACGCGAACACTGATGGTGTTTATTGCATCGGCAGCGAGCGCAACACCGAGATCAACCTCTTCCAGATTCGTCGCGGGTATGACCCCGAAGTCGCTACCATCCAGTGGGAAATGCTCTCCCGCGCCGCGTACTCCGTCGCCATCCCGTTGTACTCCGCTCTGATAACTGAGGTCAGCCCGTACTTCAGCGATCAGACCGTCTCCTTCGATCACTGCAAACAGACTGACGTCGTGTACAACGAGGAGCCCGAGAACTCAATCAACTACGTCCTCATGGACATCAGCTCGCTCTGCTTTGAGAACCCTGACACCCTTGGTATCAGCGTCCGTGCCTACCTCGATGCGCTCCAGAACGAGCTCATCGAGCAGAACAAGGAAGTTGACGCCGCCATGCTGGCCGAGACGACCACCGAGGGCCGCACTGCCCTGGCCAACAAGGCCGGCAAGGCTGCTACCGAGAACACCTACAAGAAGTGCAAGGCACTGCTCCAGGAGATGCGCGCCTATCAGAAGGCCGAAAACTTCGACCAGCCCTTCACCCCAAGCGACCTGAACACCGAGACCAACGGCCTCAAGGTGTCCATCACCTACGCCAAGGATGCTCTTGCCACCGATCCGGTCACCCCGGATCAGCCCGGCACCCCCGAGCAGCCTGGTACTCCTGAGCAGCCCGGTACCCCCGAGCAGCCCGCTAAGCCCGAGCAGCCAGCCGCCAAGCCTGAGAAGCCTAGCAAGTCCGACACCACGACCACGGTAACCACTAACAAGACGAACACCAAGGGCGGCCTGCCCACCACTGGCGATCGTTTTGATGGCCGCATGGTGGCCGCATTCGCCATCGCTGGCGTTGCCGTCATCTCCGCGGGCGGTTACTTCCTCTACCGTCGCAATAAGGAGTAACGTCTTAGCTGAGCGGACAAGGCAGCAATGGCAGCCTCGCCCACTCAGCCCGCTCTTTTGACCGGCGGGAAACCCGCCTGAAATCTTTTCAAAAAAGATTTCCCCGCACACACTTCGCTGTGCTATAGTGCAGCGCAACAGCAACTAGGTGCGACCGCGCCACGGCATCACGAAAGGAGCCACCAACATGAAGAACACGATGACGTCTCTCAACAACTGGTGGTGGCGTGATGCGAATACGATCGGTCGACAGTGAGTCCCTCACGCCTGTTTTTGCGCTCTAGGTGATTGGAAGGCCTCCGGTTTCGACCGGGGGCCTTTTTTCTATCTCGAGCCCGATCGCATTCGCATCACGCGCCTCCGCTTTTCTCTTGCACTCCCCTTCCGAAAGGATTTTCACCATGTCTCAGAACACCACCGCCGCCCAGCCCCGCACCGTCCAGACCGCCGACCGCGGCAAACTCGACGTCCGTGC
>WGSR01000057.1 GCA_014871545.1 Collinsella sp.
AGCGCATCAAGCGTGCCCTTTCCCACGGCAAGAAGGGCCGCATCAACAAGGACCTGTCCAACAAGATCATGCTTGGCGTGTTCCGTGCCGCTGCCTACATCACCACGCTGGTGCTGGTCGCTATCATCGCCTACGTGGTCATCAACGGCCTGCCACACATCTCGCTCGACTTTATCTTCGGTTGGCCCCAGGGCGTCAACGCCGAGGGCGGTATTTGGCCCACGATCGTCTCGACCGTCTACGTGACGGCGCTCGCCATGCTTATCTGCACGCCGATCGCTGTGCTGGCAGCCGTCTATCTGGCCGAGTACGCCAAGCAGGGCAAGGTCGTCGAGCTCATTCGCTACGCTGCTGACGCTTTGGCCTCGGTGCCCTCCATCGTTATGGGCCTGTTTGGCTACGCCTTGTTTGTCGAGGCTATGGGCCTGGGCCTTTCGATGGTCTCTGCCGCTCTGGCACTCGCGCTCTTGATGCTCCCCATCGTCATGCGCACCACCGAAGAGGCCATTCGCGCCGTTCCGCGCTATATCCGTTGGGGCGCGTACGGCCTGGGCGCCACCAAGTGGCAGGTTGTCTCCAAGATCGTGCTTCCTTCTGCCTTTGGCCGTATTGCCACGGGCATCGTCCTCGCCATCGGCCGTGCCATTGGCGAGACCGCGGTGGTGCTCTACACCATGGGCCAGGCCATCAACCTGCCTATTTCGCCGCTCGATTCCGGCCGCCCCATGACGGTTCACCTGTACCTGCTTGCCAACGACGGCATCAACATGAACGCAGCCTACGGCACTGCGCTCTTGCTGATGGTGATCATTTTGGCCTTCAACCTGTTTGCGCGCTTCCTGTCGCGTAAGCGTCGCTAGTTAAGGAGTCCCATGTCCGTTTATCAGTCCGCTCCCGCGTTGGAGCAAGCGGCCATTACGGCCAAGGATTTCAACTTTTGGTACGGTGACTTTCATGCGCTGACGGGGCTTGACCTCAACATCGCCAAAAACGCCATCACCTCCTTCATTGGCCCTTCGGGCTGCGGCAAGTCGACGTTTTTGCGCTGCATCAACCGCATGAATGACCTGATCGAGGGTACGCGCGTCGAGGGCACCATGACGCTCGACGGCAACGATATCTATGCCGAGGGCGTCGACCCGGTCGACCTCCGTCGCCGCGTGGGCATGATCTTTCAGCAGCCCAATCCGTTTCCCAAATCCATCTACGAGAATGTCGCCTTTGGCCCTCGTCTGCAGGGCGTGACTAGCAAAAGTGACCTCGATGACATCGTGGAAGAATCGCTCAAGCGCGCCAACCTCTGGAAAGAGGTATCCAATCAGCTCAACAAGGATGGTTTGGCGCTCTCGGGCGGTCAGCAGCAGCGTCTGTGCATCGCGCGCGTGCTTGCGGTGCAACCCGATGTCCTCCTGATGGACGAGCCCTGCTCCGCCATCGACCCCACGTCCGTCTCTAAGGTCGAGGATCTGATGGCCGAGCTGGCGCCCGAGATGACGATCATCATCGTCACGCATTCAATGCAGCAGGCAGCTCGCATTAGCGACTACACCGCATTCTTCTTGCAGGAAGTTGCCGGCGAGCCCGCTACGCTCATCGAGTATGGTCAAACCGACGCGATCTTCACCAGCCCGGTGGACTCGCGGACGGAAGACTATATCACCGGCCGCTTTGGCTGATCGGTGCGACTAGTCCCAAGCCGATCGGATCTGGTCCGGTGCGTATTCACTGTGCGGGCGGCATGACCGCACCCAACTGATTGGAGTGAACCATGCGCAAACTGTTTTCCCGTCAGCTCATCGAGGCCCGTCACGAGATGCTGAGCATCTACGAGGCCGTCGATCTGGCCCTCCACGATGCCGTGAAGGCCTATGTGACCGACGACCGCAAGCTCGCCACCAAGACCAAGAAGCGCACGCTTTCGATTGACGCACGCTGCGCCAACCTGGAGGCCGTCTGCTACAACCTGATTGCCACGCAGTCACCGGTCGCCTCCGACTTCCGCTTGCTGCAGACGATCATCTACGTCGACTTTAACCTGCAGCGCATGACCGATAAGGTTCGCCAGATTTGCCGCGCCACGCGTCATATGATCAAGGCCGACATCTCGCTGCCCAAGGAGCTTGTCGGCACGGTCGAGGCCGAGGCTGAGGCCGTCTACCAGGTGCTGGGCTCTTCGCTTTCTGCGCTCGTCACCAACGACATGTCCATCATCTGCAACTTGGCCGTCGAGGACGAGCCAGTGCACGCCGCCTACGAGAAGTTCTTCCGCACCTTTAACCGCATGGACACGGGCGATTTTATGGACGACGACAGCAACTATGACGACCTGCGCCGCGCCATCATGGTATCGCGCTATCTCGATCGCATCGCCTCGATTTCCATCGATGCCGCCTGCCGTCTGACCTTCCTGTTGACCGGACAGCGTATGACTGCCGGTGATATCGCCTGCACTGATGAGGATGAGCTCGAGAGCATGCGCGTGCCTTCGGGCGAGGGTGTTATCATGAGGCCCGCCGTCGATGCACGCTACGTTGCCAAGGTGCCCGTTAACGAGGTCAGCGAGGGTCTTCGCTACCTGCTCGATCATCTTGAGGATGAGGACGATGGCGAGGACGACGAGGAGTAAGTAGCCCCGTTCGTCGAAAGATTGTAAATACCTAAGTGAGCGCGGCCTTGCACATGCGGGGCCGCGCTCTTGCGTTAGCATGGGACTACTTGTTTGGCTGTCAGCGGAGGCGATTGGCAATGGATAACTATTTGGACTTGATGCGCGCTCGCCGCGAGCAGATTCTGGAACGTTTTTATGCGGCGCTCGATCGCGCGGGCCGTCCCCACGACGCCGCGAGCCTCATTGCCGTGTCCAAGACCGTTGGTGTCGATGAGACCGTTGCCGCCATCCAGGCGGGGTATCGCCATTTTGCCGAGAACCGCCCGCAGGAGCTGGTTCGCAAGCTCACGGGTCTGGCGGAGCATCCGGAGCTGCCCGAGGTGCGCTTCGATATGATCGGCAACCTGCAGACCAATAAGATCAATGCGGTGCTGGGCTCAGCCGAGCTGATTCACTCGGTGGGTTCGCTGCATCTGGCGCAGGCGATCTCGAGCCGTGCTGTTCGCAAGATTGAGGCAGGCGAGCTCGTCGGCCCCCAGCGTGTGCTCATTGAGGTCAATGTGAGTGGTGAGGAGTCGAAGGGAGGCTTTTCACCCGATGAGATTCGCGCCGCCGCGGGTGAGCTTGCAGAACTTGAGGGAATTTGCGTACAGGGGCTTATGACTATGGCGCCCCGGGGGAATAAGGATGTGGCACGCCGCACCTTTGCGGGGCTTCGTGAGCTGAGGGATGAGCTGGAGGCGGCGCATCCCGATTTGAACCTGCCTGAGCTTTCCTGCGGTATGAGCGAGGACTTTGAGTCTGCCCTTGAGGAGGGCTCTACGCTCGTTCGCCTGGGCAGGGTAGTATTTAGCCCGGAGTTTGCAGTAAAATAAGGCTCTGAAGTGCGCACTGATTATCGGGGCGCCTGCACTAAACCGCGAGAGGACACAACCATGGGCTTCCTTGACGAGATTAAAAATAAGATGCACCTGGGCGGCCAGCAGGGTTACGACCAGGGTTATGGCCAGGACGACGACTACGGCTACGATGACGGCTACGACGATGGCTATCAGAACAACGGCTACAGTGGTGCTTCGGGCGAGGGCTTCTACACCCAAGACGAGCCGAGCAACGGCCTGCTTGGCCAGACGCGCCGCGGTGAAGCTGAGTCGGTTGCCGTGTATACGCGCTCCGGTCAGCTGGTCGGCGATGACTCCCGCCATGCCACGACGTATAACCCGCCTTCGCGCTCGCAGGACAGTGTTGCGAGCGGTTATCGTCCTGGTGCCTATGACACGCCGTCGAGCTACGCCGAGAATACCCGCGCCCGTGCCGCCGCTGCACCCGCGCCTGCACCGAGCGATGCCTCGGCCTATGCGAGCAATATCATCAACGCCACGCCGCAGCTGCCGGCCTATGTCCTGCGCCCCGAGAGCTATGACGACGTGGAGACCGTGGTGCGCCGCGTTCGCACCAAGCAGCCTGTCGCACTGATTTTTGTGGGCGTACGCACCGAAGTTGCCAAGCGCGTCTTGGACTTCTCTTACGGCTTTGCCTGCGGTCTGGGTGCCACGGTCAAGGAGGTGGGCGACCGCGTGTTCATGGTGCTGCCCGCCGGTTGCGAGGTCAAAGATTCCGATCTCAAGAAGCTTCGTGCCGACGGCTACCTTAAGTAAAGACAAGACGAGGAGATTCCCATCAACATCTACACTATCGTCCAGCTGGTCAACACGCTGTTCAACTTCTATTCCACGCTCATTGTCGTCTACTGCTTTATGACGTGGATTCCCATGAAGCAGGGTGGTTTGCTTCAGGATATTGCCGCGGTGCTTGATAGCGTGTGCGGTCCGTGGCTCAACCTGTTCCGTCGTTTCATCCCGCCGATGGGCGGTATCGATTTTTCGCCGGTCGTTGCGATTATTGCGTTGCAGTTGGTGCAGAGGCTGGTTCTGCAGCTTCTTATAGGTATACTCGTGTAGAACTGACTTAGTAACTTACGTCGGGCGTGTAGCGCCGAGGCGATGAAAAAGGAGACTTGTTATGGCTATTACCCCTGCAGACATCCAGGCTCAGACTTTCTCTGAGGCCAAGCGTGGCTACGATCCTGCTGAGGTCGACGTCTTCTTGGAGACGCTGTCCTCCGAGGTTGACGCTATGCTCGCTAAGATCGTCGACCTTAAGGGTCGCCTGACTGCTACCGAGCAGCAGCTTGCCGATGCGCAGGCTCAGCTTGCCCAAGCTCAGGATGCCACCGCCCAGGCCGTTCCTGCCGCCCCCGTGGCTGCTCCCGCCCCTGACTTCTCCGCTCAGGAGCGCCAGATTTCCGCTGCCCTGATCGCTGCCCAGCAGACCGCTGAGACCATCGTCAACGATGCCAACGAGAACGCTGAGCGTATCCGCAACGAGGCTGACGCCAAGGCCCGCGAGGTTATCCGCCAGGCTCTGACCGAGAAGCAGGCCGAGCTCGAGGAGATCGATCGTCTCAAGGCTTCCCGTGAGGAGTTCAAGGCAGAGTATCTCAAGCTCATCCAGCACTTCATGGACGATGCCCAGAATTCCTTCCCGGCCGATCTGATGGCCTCCACGCCGGTCGGTTCTGCCGCTTCTCCTGCAGTGACTGTTCCCGCCGAGCCGCTGCCCGTCGCTGACCCGGTTGTCCCCGTGGCCGATCCCTTCGCCCCGATCGACAACTTTGCTGCCGACGACCTGGACTAACATTCGGCCTACAATTTAGTGCCTAGAAAGGACCCGCAGCTTGCGGGTCCTTTTTTATGACTGTGCCGGAGTGCGTAACATAAAAAACCGAGCCCTGCACATAATGGCGCAGAACTCGGCGAACGGGTGAGCGGTCAAGGGTAGGTTTTAAGGCATGTCCCAAAACCTACTTGAGGAGGAAGTCGGAGAGGGGAATGGTACGGGCCTCGCGATGCTCGGGATCGGCGATGTGGTCGGCAGGATATCCACAGACGAGCATGTGATAGGGATAGACGCCCTTGGGCAGATTGAACTGCTCCTGCGCCACCTCAGGCTTAAAATGGCATACCCAGCACGTTCCCAGGCCCTGCTCGGTGGCCTCCATCATCATCTGATCACACACGATTGAGGTGTCGATTTCACTAGAATTCATCTGGTCATACGGGCGCACCCAAGCATCACCGGTAACGCTGCAAATAAGGAAGACAAGCGGAGCGCCAAAGATAGACTCATCACGAGCAAACCGAGGCTGACAAGCAGCTGCCTTCTCCAGAAGCTCAGGCGTATCCAACACCATCACACGGGTTGGATGATTATTACAAGCAGAAGGAGCAATACGCCCAGCCTCAACAATGGCATCCACCACAGCCTGCTCAACAGGACGGTCCTCAAAAGAACGACAAGAATACCGACCACGAGCCAGATCCAAATAAGACATACAAGCCCTCCAACAATTAAAAATCAAACAAACCCAAAGTAACCCAAACAGTACCCAAAGCAGCAATCAGTCAAACGCTCATCGAGGGCCAAAGTGTCCGAACGGATACCAAAGGTCCCTTCAGCCAAGCCCCCATTGCACTATAACTATCAGCCAAAGTTCCCAATGGGGGTACATAAGGGAGCGGGCCCGACCACTAATAACCTTTTGAACGACTCTGCTTGCAGCCGGAGTGAAAAAGGTTATTAGTGGCCGGGCCCGCGACCGGTGGGACATGTACCCCCAATTAACTGTTCTTCATGACAATCGAATCCACGACATCGGCCACATTCTCGCAGCAGTCGGCGCAGTACTCCAGGAAGGCGTACACGTCACGCCAAGCGATGACCTCGAGCGGGTCCTTGCCGTTAACGTGCAGGTTGCGCATGGCGTTGATGTAGAGCTCGTCGGCCTCGGACTCGATGGTGTTGATCTGGATGACGAGCTCGCGCAGGGTCTTGGACTTGCGGTAGTTGGGCAGCTCGACCATCAGGTCCTTCATGGCGCGGCAGGCGTCGGTCACCTTGTGGGCGATGACGATGGCATCGGGGTGGATGCTCTGGATGTTGGTGAAGTAGACGCGCTGCACGACGCCCTCGATACGATCGAGCACGGTGTCGAGCGAGCAGCTCATCAGGTCTAGATCCTCGCGCTCGAGCGGGGTGATAAAGGCGGTGAGCAAGGCGTCCTCAAGCTCATGGTGCTTCTTATCGGCCGCATGCTCGATCGCGTGCATCTTGTTGAGCATATCGTGAATCTTTGCGGGATCGAAGTTCTCGAAAATCTTGGTGAGCAGCTCGGCGGCCTGGACGGCAAGGTCGGCGCAGGCGACGTAGTTGTCGAAGTAGAACGAATCGGGTTTCTTTGCCATGGGTGGGTCCTTTCGAGGCGAAGACGGGTGGGCGAGGTAATGCAGTCCGGATGGACGTTCGGTTTGACTAGAGGAACATCATGAACAGCTTGGCCATGACAAAGCTGATGAGTCCGCAGGCGGGGAAGGTGAAGAACCAGGTGAACATCATGTCTTTGACGACGCCGAAGTTGATGGCTGAGAGGCGCTTGACGGCACCGACGCCCATGATGGCGCAGGTCTTGATGTGTGTGGAGGACACGGGGATGCCGGTAAGGGTGGCAAGCAGCAGGTTTGCGGCGCCTGCGAGGTCGGCGGAGAAGCCCTGATACTTTTCGAGCTTGACCATGCTCTGGCCGACGGACTTGATGATGCGCTCGCCGCCCACGCTGGTGCCGATACCCATAGTGGCCGAGCACAGCAGCATAATCCAGATGGGGATGCCTGCATCGCCGACGCTCGTCTGGCCGCTGGCAAAGGCCACGCCTAAAAAGAGCACGCCGATGAACTTCTGTCCATCCTGCGCGCCGTGCATAAAGCTCATGGCCGCAGCGCTCGCGATCTGAGCGTATTTAAAGAAGACATTGGCACGTCGCCTGTTGGCGGCGGCGAAAAGAATCGAGACGAGCTTGCACAGGACCCAGCCCATGACAAAGCCCAGGCCGATGGAGAGCGCCAGACCGTAGATGACCTTCATCCACTCGTGGACGTTGACGCTGCTCGCACCGCCGAGGGCGATGGCGGCACCGGTCAGGCCGGCGATAAGGCTGTGGCTTTGCGAGGTGGGGATGCCAAAACGCGACGCTGTGGCGCCGTAGACGACGATGGAGAACAGCGCCGCGCATAGGCAGGCGAGCGCCATGGTGCTGTTTCCGCCAAAGTCGACGATATGTGAGATGGTGTTGGCGACGCTCGCGTTAAAGTGCGTCATGATGAGCACGCCGAGGAAGTTGAATGCGGCGCTCATGAGAATGGCGGCGCGGGCGGGCATGCAACGCGTAGTGACGCAGGTCGCGATGGCGTTGGGCGCGTCGGTCCATCCATTGACGAAGATGGCGCCCAACGCGAGGATCACGGTGACGGCAAGGACTGGGTTCGACACAATTTGGCCGAGGAAGGTTGAGAACGTTACGTCCATATATGGGCTTTCTCGAAGTTTGCAGACACGTTACAAAAACATGATAAATCGTATCACCTCCTGCGGGTCTCTTTACCGAGTTCTGATGGGAGAAGTGAACTTTTTGGCACTAAAATTGAATATTAGCCCTGTTGACCGCGGGTGTTCTTTTTGCTAACACGCCATGCGGACACGTGCGATTACTACGACACTCCAAAACCACAGTCTGTTCGCTTTACAACATGCAAACATGCGTTCGATAATAGGAGGCATGGAATATCGACAGACAGATGGCAAAACTCGGCGCGTGCACAAGCAGTATGTGGACGTCGTGGCTCGCATCCTCGCGGGCGGACAGGTCGTGCCGGTCACCGTCTGCTGGGTCGACGGTCGTTGCTTTACGATTGACGAGATTGTCTCGACCACTGGGTTTGGCCTGACGGTTCACGGCATCCGTACGGCAACCTATAAGGTGCGTTTTGGCGGGCACGCGACCGAGTTGTATCTGGAGGACCAGACGCGCGA
>WGSR01000058.1 GCA_014871545.1 Collinsella sp.
GCGGCAACATCGCCGCCGCGCCTACAAGAGAGGAATGTCCATGACCGCACCTGCATCCAAGTTGCTTCAGCCCATTACGGTTGGCCCCCTTGAGCTCAAAAACCGCATTATGTTTCCGCCGCTGACCACCGGCTACGAGGAGCGTGACGGCTCCATTGGCGAGCGCAGCCTGGCTTTTTACGAGCGCTTGGCCCGTGGCGGCGTGAGTTACATCGTCATCGGCGACGTTGCTCCCGTCATGACCGCAAGCCCCACGCCCAAGCTGGCGACCGACGCCCAGATCCCCACGTTTAAGGCCCTGGCCGATGCCGTCCACAAGCACGGCGCCAAGGTCGCGCTGCAGCTGTTCCACCCCGAGTACGACGTGCCCGGTGTCGGCCGCATGGTCATGGGATCCATGGCCGCCGCCAAGGCCGCGCAGGAGGCCAAGGCCGCCGGCGACGAGGAGACCTTTGCCGCCAAGATGGCCGAGTCCAACGAGATCCGCAACCAGGCCTACGCCAAGCTGCACCACGACATGCAGCACTTTGTGAACGAGGCGAGTGTGGAGCAGCTCACCCAGATCAAGGAGGCTATCGCCGCCTCGGCCGCTCGCGCGCAGCAGGCCGGGATCGATGCCATCGAGGTCCACGGCGACCGCCTGGTAGGTTCGCTGTGCTCGGCCATCCTCAACCAGCGCACCGACGAGTACGGCGGCTCGTTCGAGAACCGCGTTCGCTACGCGCTGGAGGTCGTCGCTGCCATTAAGGAAGCCGCGCCGCAGCTGATGGTGGAGTACAAGCTCCCCGTGATCATGGAGAACCCCGACGGCACGCCGCGCGGCAAGGGCGGCCTGCAGCCCGACGAGGCCTGCGAGTTCGCCAAGCTGCTCGAGGGCGCGGGCATCGATATGATCCAGGTCGCGCAGGCAAACCACACCGGCAACATGGGCGACACCATTCCGCCCATGGGCGCCATGCCCTACAACTGGACGCTGCCCGTGGCCGAGCGCGTCAAGGCCCTGGTCTCCGTGCCGGTGGCAACCGTGGGCCGCGTGGTTTCGGTCGAGGCCGGCGAGAAGATTCTGGAAGACGGCGCCGCCGACATCATCGCCTATGGCCGCTCGCTCATGTGCGACCCCGACATTGCGCTGAAGGCCGCCACGGGTGAGCCCATCCGCGAGTGCCTCAACTGCAACAAGGGCTGCGTCGACGCGATTCAAAACCGCAAGTACATCTCGTGCGTGCTCAATGCCGAGAACGGCGACGAGGCGACCGTTGCCATCAAGCCGGGCGAGGGCGACAAGAAGATCGCCGTGGTGGGCGGCGGCATCGCCGGCCTGGAGGCCGCGCGCGTGGCGGCCAAGCGCGGCTACGACGTGACCGTCTACGAGGCGAGCGATCATCTGGGCGGCCAGATTGTGCTGGCGGCTGCGCCTCCGCGCAAGGACGAGATCATGCGCTCGGTCGAGTACTACGAGAAGATTCTGCCTGGCCTGGGCGTGAAGGTTGAGCTCAGCCATGCCGCTACCGCCGAGGACCTCAACGCCGCCGACGCCGCGATTGTGGCCGTGGGCGCGCACGACGTGGTCATCCCCGTTCCGGGTGCCGACTCGGAGAAGGTCGTCTCGAGCTGGGACGTGCTGGCCGGCAAGGTGGAGCTCAGCGGGCGCGTCGCCGTCATTGGCGGTGGCCTGGTGGGCACCGAGACTGCCGAGTACCTGCTGCAGCACGGCTGCGAGGTGGCGATCGTGGAGATGCTCGACAAGATTGCCGCGGGCGAGTCCGAGACCATTCTGCCGCTGATTATGAGCGACTTTGCAGAGCACAACGTGGAGCAGCACGTGAAGACCCGCCTGACCGCCATTACCGACGAGGGCGTGGAGGCTGTTCGCACCACCGAGGACGGCGCCGAGGAGCCGGTGAAGATCGCCTGCGATTACGTGGTGATGGCTGTGGGCTCCAAGGCCAACGCGTTTGACCTGGACGGCGTGACGGTGCCCGTGACCTGCGTGGGCGACTGCTCGGGCGAGCGCACCGCCGACATTGCGAGTGCCATTCGCACGGCATATCACGCGGCCAACGAACTGTAGCTAACTTCGCGGCCAGGCGGGGCGGTAGCACGGATTCGTCTCGCCCGGCTGCGTCCCGTCGGGTGTCAATCGGTGCGGGGCCTGCAAGCGCAGCAGGTCCCGCCCTTTTTGTTTTGCTCCGGTGGATGGCAATGCGCGGTAATCATGAGGAGTGAGGACGTCTACTGCCTCGCAGATCACTCAAAATTATTGGGGGAGGGGTTAATAACTATATCCTCTATACCAAAGGACACAAAGAGATGCCAATTTTGTTGGCAAGCGAATGACGATTAGCTGCGAGTCAGCTACCAGCGTAAATAATCGATAAAGAAATGTCGTAATTTGGTGCCAAATGCCCAGATAACGCCGCGTCTACTTTAATTAACTGCTTTGAGCAAACAGTAAAATGCTACTATCTAACTTGCACGTAAGAAAGCAGATTAACGGTTAAGGCTAAGAAGTGGCAGGTATGTCGGAAGCAACTAGGACTCGCACGCATGCGCCCGAGGTTAGGCAGCGCGCCGTCGAGATCCTCCAAGAGGAGGTCGGTCATCGCGCCCTCGCTGCGGAGCTTGGCATTCCCCAGGCCACGGCTCGTCAGTGGGCCCGCGCGTATGCCGTGGGCGGTGCCGACGCCGTTCTCAACGCCGGTTCGCATCATCACACCTATTCGTACGACGTAAAGCTCGCTGTGGTTAAGGACCGTCTGGAAAACGGCTTGACGGTTCGCGAGGCCATGATTAAGCACAAGATTCCCAGCGAGTCTTCGGTCAAGGCTTGGTGCCGTCAGTACCGCGAGAGCGGTGAGTCCGCACTGGTCGATAAGCCGCGCGGCCGCAAGCCACGCGTTAAAAAGGCGGAATAGCGAACGGGATGGTGCGCCCACGGGGGCGCATTTTTCTTGCCGCGCCAACTTTTTGGACCAGCGCGAGCCTATCGGGACATTCTCCAAAGTGGCCAATAAACCGCGCGCAGTGGCCCGCGCGCCTGTCGCTGCGATAGGGGGGAGCGTCGCCTCTCTGCTCCAAAGCGGACAGACTCCTTACCCCGTACGTCTAAAACTCCCCAGTTGACCGAAAACCCGCTGCCGCTACTCATCAATTGAGCTATAACGTTAAACAATTGCAGCGTTTTTGCATGGGGGAGTGATGGTATGACGCTACTGTATTTCCTTACCCTGTTTCCGCTGGTACCGGCGCTGGGCATGCTGTTCGCGCGCGGCGACCGCGCCCGCGATGCGGTGGGGCTCATAGGTTCCGGCATTATTATGGCGGTGACAGTTGTAGTCGCCGTCATGTTTTTTGGCATGGGTCCGCAGAGCTTTGAGGTTGCCTCCGGCACCTCGCATGTGCTCTCGATCATCAGCTCCGTCATTGACGTCATCCTGTGCGCCGTAATCCTGTACAACGCGTACAAATATAGGAACGCGCTCACCACGGTGCTCGGCATAGTCCAGCTGGTGGGCTCGCTCGCCTTTGCAGCCATGACGTTGCCCGCGGCCGAAGCCGTCACGGCAACGCCGCTCTACCTGGACTACATGAGCGTGATCATGGTGCTCGCCGTCGGCATCGTCGGCAGCCTAATCTGCGTGTATGCCTTGGGTTATATGAAGGACTTCCAGGCCCATGACGAGCACGAGGCCGCGCTGCGCGGGCAGACCGCGCCCGACCGTCGCCCGCAGTTCCTGGCGCTCATGTTCCTGTTCCTCTCGGCCATGTTCGTTATCGTGACGAGCGACAACCTTGAGTGGCTGTTCTGCGGCTGGGAAATCACCACCGTGTGCTCGTTCCTTATGATTGGCTACACGCGCACGCCCGAGGCCATTAAAAACGCCTTTACCCAGATCATCCTCAACATGCTGGGCGGCATCGCGTTTTTGGCCGGACTCATGTACCTGCACGTGAACGGCATGCCGCTGACCATCTCGGGCATGATTGAGCTTTCCGGCGCCGGAACCGCGCAGTCCGCGCTGCTGGTGATGCCGGTCATCCTGTTGTCGCTCGCCGCGCTCACCAAGGCCGCACAGATGCCGTTCCACACTTGGCTGTTAGGTGCCATGGTTGCCCCCACGCCCACGAGCGCCCTGCTGCACTCGTCAACCATGGTCAAAGCCGGCGTGTTCCTGATGGTCAAGCTGAGCCCGCTCTATGCCATCTATCCCGTGACCGGCTTTATGGTCACGAGCGTGGGCGCCATCACGTTTTTGCTCGCTGCCCTCATGGCCATCTCGCAGAGCAACGCCAAACGTGTGCTCGCGTACTCTACCATTTCCAACTTGGGCCTTATCAGCGCCTGCTTGGGTGTCGGCGCGCCCGAGGCCGTATGGGCCGCCATCTTCCTAATCCTGTTCCACACGGTGGCAAAGTCGCTGCTGTTCCTGTGCGTGGGCACGGCCGAGCATCATATCGGCAGCCGCAATATCGAGGACATGGACGGTATGTTCAGCCGCATGCCGCACCTGACGCGCCTTATGATGCTGGGCATCATGGGCATGTTTGTGGCGCCGTTTGGCATGCTCGTGTCCAAGTGGGGTGCCCTGGTGGCGTTTGCTCAGACCGGCAACGTGCTCATGATCATGGTGCTGGCCTTTGGCTCTGCCGCGACGTTCTACTTCTGGGGCAAGTGGCTTGCCAAGCTTTCGGGCGTCGACCCCACGGCTCAAAACGTTGAGGTCAATGTCCATAAGACCGAATGGATGGCCCTCAACACCATCGCCGCGCTACTGATTCTGTGCTGCGTGGCGTTCCCGGTTATCTCGAGCGGCCTGGTGTCGCCTTACTTGGCCATGGTGTTTGGCCGCGTGCCGTACGTTATTGGCAAGGACGCCATGTATCTGATGGTGGTTATCGTGGCGTTTATCGCCGTGGTGCTGCTGACTTCATTCCGCGTGAGCAATAAGCCGCACGTCAACGTGTACCTTTCGGGCGTGGGAACCGACAAATATCGCCATTTCCGCGGCTCGATGGGACACGAGGTGAAGGCCGAAAAGCGCAATTGGTACTCGGAGGACGCCCTTGGCGAGAAGCGTATCGGCCCCGCGGGCAGCGTCGTGTGCTGCAGCATTATCTTGTTTGCGCTGCTGTGTTGCGCGTGGATTGGACCCGAGAGACTTGCTATGAGCGCGCCCTCGGTGTTGCGCGGCAAGTATTTTGAAGGTTCGGGCGTCGTGGGCATCTTTATAGGCACCGTGGCGTTTGCCTTGATTGCGCCGCTTGTGGGCGGCCTGATCGACGGCGTTGACCGCAAGCTTTCGGCCCGCATGCAGGGCCGCGTGGGCCCGCGCCTGCTCCAGCCTTTCTACGATGTGGCCAAGCTGCTGCGCAAGGCCCCCGCCAGCGTAAACACCATGGACGATACCTACATGGCGTGCGCGCTCATCTTTACCGTGGTGGGCGGCGGCATCTTTGTGTCGGGTTCCAACACGCTGTTGTGCGCTTTTATGGTGACCCTCGCTGCGATCTTTGTGGTGTTGGCGTCCGCCTCGACGCAAAGCCCGTTTGCCCAGGTCGGCGCCGACCGTGAGCTGCTGCAGGTCATGAGTTACGAGCCCGCCGTTTTGCTGATGAGCGTGGGCCTGTACCTTGCCACCGACAGCTTCGATTCCATCGCCGTGACGGGGCAGTCGGCCCCCATCATCGTGTACAGCGCGCCCATTTTCCTCGCGCTGCTCGCGGTGCTCACCATCAAGCTGCGCAAGTCGCCGTTTGACCTTTCGTACTCGCATCACGCGCATCAGGAGATTGTCCAAGGTGTCGCCACCGAGATGAGCGGCGGCACGCTGGCCAAGATGACCCTTATGCACTGGTGCGAGACCGTGCTGTTTTTGATGTGGGTGGGCATGTTCTTTGTTTGGGACAACCCGGTGAGCTGGGTCGTAGCCCTGGTCGTGATGGCTGCGACGTATTTTGTCGAGGTGCTGATCGACAACACCTTCGCACGCAGCACCTGGCGCAGCTGCTTTAGGCTCGGATGGGGCGTGGCGCTGGTGTTTGGCCTGCTCAACCTTATGCCCATCCTCGTCGATGTTTTTATTTAGGAGGCGGCATCCATGGATCATAAAATGTCGCGCTCGCCGTGGGTTATTCATTACGACGGTTCGAGCTGCAACGGATGTGATATCGAGGTGCTGGCCTCGCTCACGCCGCTGTTCGATGCGGAGCGCTTTGGCGTGGTCAACACCGGCAACCCCAAGCATGCGGATATCTTTTTGGTGACGGGGTCGGTCAATGCCCAGAACCTGCCTGTCGTGCGCCAGATCTACAACCAGATGCTCGAGCCCAAGTGTGTGGTGGCATGCGGTATCTGCGCGTGCTCGGGCGGCGTGTTTCGCGATGCCTATAACGTGATCGGCGGCGTGGACCGCGCGATTCCCGTGGATGTGTACGCGCCCGGGTGCGCCGTTCGCCCCGAGACGGTGATCGATGCCATCGTGGAGGCGTGCGGCATCCTGGATCAGAAGGAGGCCGTGATGCGTGCTGGCGGCGATCCGCTTACCGTGGGCGGCGCCGCTACCTGGGATGGTGGCGTTGAGCTGGGCGAGGGCGGGTTTGTGGCTGCGGGGGCCGGGGCTGACGATGCGCCTGCTGGGACGTCCGCGGCCGGCGACGCGCCCGCCGCTGCAAAGGAGAGCGAGTAATGCAAAAGGCTATCTATACTACCGTCGGGATCGATGAGCTCCTGTCACATGTCCAGGCGCTCAAGGGCGTCGGCGCGCGCTTTGTGCAGATGCATGCCGAGCGCTGTGTGGACGACGGATCGTATCGCTTGGTCTATACGTTTATCGACGTTCGTGCTGCTCAGGAGCATATTGCGCAGGACGGCAGCTATGCGATCGAGAACCTGGTGGTTGAGGCCATCGACCAGTACCAGGAGATTCCGTCCATCAGCTCGTACTATCCGGCGGTATTCCCGTTTGAAAACGAAACGCACGACCTGTTTGGTCTTGCCATCACCGATATGCAGATTGACTTTAAGGGCTTTTTCTACCAGGTCTCGACTGCCGAACCCATGAGCGTTATCACGCCCGAGGTGAAGGCCGCGCGCGAGAAAGCCATGAAGGTGCGTGCCGCCGCCGAGGCCAAGGCGCGCAAGGCCGCTGCCGAGAAGGCCGCCGCGGCTGCGGCTGCTGCAGGGGAGAGCGCTGCGAGTGCCGGCGATGCTTCGGCTGCGGCGAGCGCCGGCGACGCCGCGGGCGTCGCTGCTCAGCCCGCTGCGGCTGCCGGCTCCGATGCTCAGCACGATGAGGCTGCTGCGAAGGCCGCGCTCAAGGCCGCCGAGATGGAGGCAAAGCTCGCCGCCATGGATCCCGAGAAAGCGGCCAAGGTCCGCGCGGCGCTTGCCGCCAAGGTCGCCCGCGACAAGCAGAAAAAGGAGGCGTAAGGTCCATGGCACATCGCTCCGTTATTCCGTTTGGCCCGCAGCACCCGGTGCTGCCCGAGCCGCTTCATCTGGACCTGGTGATCGAGGATGACCGCGTCATCGAGGCAATTCCTCAGATCGGCTTTGTGCACCGCGGGCTCGAGAAGCTCACCGAAAAGCGTGACATGCATCAGTTTGGCTACATCGCCGAGCGCATCTGCGGTATTTGCGCCGTGGGTCACAGCTGCGGCTATGCCAGCGCCTGCGAGCGCATGCTCGACATCGAGGTGCCCGGTCGCGTGCAGTATATCCGCACCATCTTGCATGAGCTTTCGCGCATCCACTCGCATCTGCTGTGGCTGGGCCTGCTCGCCGATGCCTTTGGCTTTGAGGCGCTGTTCTACCGTTCATGGACGCTGCGCGAGCAGATTCTCAAGATCTTTGAGAGCACGTGCGGCGGTCGCGTGATCCTGTCGATTAACGAGATCGGCGGCCTTAAGCACGATATCGAGGATTCCGAACTGGCGGGCATTGTCCAGACGCTCGATGCCATGCGTCCTGACTACGAGGCCCTGGTGCATACGTTTTTGGACGACGACAGCTGCGGCGAGCGCCTGCATGGAGTGGGCGTGATCAGCAAGAAGGACGCGCTGGAGCTTTCGATGGTCGGCCCGTTCGGTCGCGCCTCGGGCGTGGACTACGACGTGCGCATGTTTGGCGATGGTGCCTATGCGGACCTGGCTGCGTTTGAGCCCATCGTCGCCACCGATGGCGACTGCTATGCCCGCTGCCAGGTGCGCTGTGCCGAGGTCACGCAGGCCATGGACATCATTAAGGAGCTTGTGGGCAAGATTCCGCACGACGGTATCGGCGGGCGCACCAAACTCACGCCGGCCGACGGCGCACGCGGCGAGGTTGTGATTGAGCAGCCGCGCGGCGAGGCGTATTACTATGTGCGCGGCAACGGCACCAAGAACTTGGACCGTTTCCGCGTGCGCACGCCGACGTCGCAGAACCTGGCGGGTCTGACACATGCGCTGCAGGGCGTGCTCCTTGCCAACGTGCCCATGATTATCCTGACCATCGACCCCTGCATTAGCTGCACGGAAAGGTAGGC
>WGSR01000059.1 GCA_014871545.1 Collinsella sp.
CGGCATCGAGTTTAGCGTGCGTCTCGGGACGGCGCGGCATAAACAGCGTGCAGCAGTCGGGAGCGGCCTCAGTCGAGATATCGAACGTACCGATCTCCTCGGCGCGCGCGATGATCTCCTGCTTGTCCGAACCGATGAGAGGGCGGAACACGGAGATCTTCACGGCCTCGTTGACGGCCATGATGTTCTCAAGCGTTTGGGAGGCAACCTGCCCAAGCGATTCGCCCGTAACGATGGCCTTGGCGCCCTCGATATGCGCGATGCGCTCAGCAACCGAATACATAATGCGGCGATACATGATGACGCGAAGGTTGCTGGGACAGGTCACCGAAATCTCGCGCTGGCAGTCGCCAAACGGCACAACATACAGACGGCCGATCTGGACACCCGGCTCAAGGGCGCGAATGATGTCCTGCACTAGATACTCGCTGGTATCTGGCGTCTGCGGACGACCGGAAAAATGCACCGGCACGCACACGGCTCCGCGTCGCGCGAGCATCCAGGTCGCCACCGGCGAGTCGATACCCGATGACAGCAGGGTCACGACCTTACCGGCAGAGCCCACCGGCAGACCGCCCACACCGCGCTCGGAGCGCGAGTACACGTAAACGCTGCCCTGAACAACCAGCACGTGAACCATCGCGTCGGGATCGTGCATTTGAACCTTTTTATCGGGGAACGCCTCGCACAGCACCTCGCCAACCTGTCGATTGATATCAATCGAGGTGAGCTCATAGTCGGTATTGGAGCGCTTGGCGTGCACCTTAAACGAATCGAAGGGGCCAAACTCACGCAGCGCCTTCACGGCGGCGGCACAGTACTCCTGAGGGTCGCGATTGGTGTGATACGCCAAAGACACGCGAGCAACGCCGGGAACGGTGCGAATGGCACGCGCCGCCTCGTCGGCCTGATGCTCGTTAAAGGTCACGAGGATATAACCGGAAATTCGAGACACGGCATTCACGGAAAAGGCGGCCAAGGCCGCCTTGATGTTATCCATGAGGATATGCTCAAAATGTGCGCGGTTCTTACCCTTAAGTCCAACCTCGTGATAGTGGACCAGGCAGACGCGAGCCGCCATTTAGGCTTCAGCAACCTTGTGGCCGAGCGCCTTCTCATAACGGGCCTCGTCGTAAGAGATGTCGCCGTCGACAATCTCATCCATAGCCATCGAAATGGTATCGGCACCGGAAAGCCCGATGGTGATATCATCGACATCCTGGACGGCAAGCACGCGGTTGTGCTGGCCACGCAGCATGCTATTGATGTCGCAGGCGCGCTTGGAGGCAAGCGAAGCGAGCAGGAAGCGGTTGTGATCGGTCTTCTCCAGAAGATCGTCAATGCAAGGCTTTACAACGGACACGGACCTCAGATCCTTTCATGCATATCGAGAACGCGAACGAGCTCATCGGTCGCGCGGTCGAGATCGTCATTTACCACGACGTCGTCGTAGCGGTCGGCAAGGGCAAGCTCATCGGCGGCGTTTGCCATACGCAGCTCAATCGTCTCGGGCGTCTCGGTACCGCGACCGACTAGACGCTCGCGGAGTACCTCAAGCGAAGGCGGCTTGATAAAGATCAGCACGGCCTCGGGGAAACGCTCCTTCACCTGCAGGGCACCCTGGACATCGATCTCCAAGATGAGAGACGAACCAGAGGCGAGCTTGGATGTGACCTCGCTCACCAACGTGCCGTAGCAGTTACCGTGGACCTCGGCCCACTCAACAAACTCACCGTTTGCCACGCGGCGGTCGAACTCCTCGCGCGTCAGAAAAAAGTAGTTGACGCCGTCGACCTCACCTTTGCGTGGTGCTCGCGTGGTAGCCGAAACCGTCAGGCCCAGGTTCGAGCGGCGCTCGCGCACACGAGTGACGAGCGTACCCTTGCCTGCGCCTGACGGTCCAGAAATCACAAAGAGCTTGGAATCCTGAGCGCTCACTTATTTGGTCAGCTGCTCGAGGAGCTGCTCGCGCTGACGGACGCCAAGGCCCTGGACGCGACGGGTAGCGGAGATACCGAGCTCCTCCATGATTTTGGCGGCCTTGGCCTTGCCATAACCAGGAAGAGACTCGATGAGGGTGGAAACCTTCATGCGGGAAGCGATGGGGTCATCGGAGTTGAGCACGGACTCGAGGGACTTCTCGCCCTTCTTGATCTGCTCGCGAAGCTCAGCGCGGGCGTGACGTGCGGCAGCAGCCTTCTCAAGAGCCTGCTTGCGCTGCTCATCGGTAAGCTGAGGGAGTGCCATTCGTACCTCCAAAAAGTTGGGTTATATCTGATTCAATAATTGGCATTTTAGCACGTAGAACGTACAAAATGCCCAATCGCGGCTCCATAGGTTAGACGATACCAGCAAAAAGTGCAATATACTGCGCCCAAAGTTAAGCCCCTGACCTGCGATTCCACACAAAGGATGGGAAAGTTTACGCAGGCACAGGGGCTATTTTGTGCTAATGAGACCCAAAAGTGGTGACTTAGGGGAATCTTTTACGCGACGTTTTCGACCAGCTCGGCGACGATGGCGTCAAAGGCGGCAACCGGATCGTCGGCACCAGTGATGGGACGGCCCACCACAATGTGGCTTGCGCCTCGCTCGATAGCCTGGGAAGGCGTCGCCACGCGAGACTGGTCACCTAAGGCGGCACCCACCGGACGCACACCCGGAGTCACGATCAGGGCATCAGGACCCAGCAGCTCACGCATGTCGTGAGCCTCCATCGGCGAGCACACAATGCCATCGATGCCGTTGGCCTGAGCGAGCTTTGCCAGGCGGGCGGCCTCCTCGGCCACGGGCGACTCGACGCCGATCTCGCTCAAGGCATCCTGATTCATGCTCGTGAGCACGGTGATGGCGACGAGCTTGGCGCGGTCCTCGCGCGCCTCCTCGGCACCCTCGCGGCAGGCAGCGAGCATGGCGCCCGAACCCAAGCCGTGAACCGAGAGCAGGTCGGCACCGGCAAGCGAGGCCGAACGGGCGGCACCGCGAACCTGATGCGGAATATCATGGAACTTAAGGTCAAGGAAGACCTTAAAGCCCAGGTCCTTAAAGGTCTTGACGATCTCGGGGCCCTCAGCGTAATAGAGCGTCATACCAACCTTAAGCCAGGCGGCATGGCCCGAAAGCTCGTGGGCGAGCTCGAGCGCACGCTCACGATCGCAGTCGAGGGCGACGATTACGCGGTCGCGGGCATCGGTCTCTAGCATTCGAACGCACCTACCAGTTCGTTGATGTCCTTCACGCCCTGGGACTCGGCCCAGGCCTCGAGCTCATGCGCAATCTTGAGCGAAGCGCACGGATCGACGAAGTTGGCCATGCCGACCGACACGCAGGTGGCGCCAGCCAGGATAAACTCGGCCGCATCCTCGCCCGTCATGACACCGCCGACGCCGTTGATGGGGATATCGACGGCCTGGGCGACCTCCCAGACCATGCGAACGGCGATGTGGTGGCACAGCGGGCCCGAAAGGCCGCCCTTGGGCTTGGCCACGCGGGACTTGCGGGTATGGACGTCGATAGCCATGCCCTGAATGGAGTTGATGACCGAAAGGCCGTCGGCGCCGGCAGCTTCGAGGGCCTTGGCGATCTCGGCGACGTTGACCGGCGCCATCTTCACGAACAGCGGCTTATCGGTCACCTTACGGCAGGCAGCCATAACGGAAGAGGCGCCCTCGGGCGTGGAGCCCATGGCGGCACCGCCGGCGGCGATATTAGGGCAGCTCACGTTGATCTCGTAGCCGGCAGCCCAGGGGCACAGCTCGACATACATCTCGAGCGCGCGGACAAACTCCTCGACGGAGTGACCGGCGACCTGGCAGATGACCTGGCAACCGTCCTTGGAGAGCTGCTCGAGCCACGGACCAGACTCACGGGCAAAGGCAGCCACGCCAGGGTTCTGAAGGCCCACGGAGTTGATCATACCGCCGGGAATCTCGGCCATGCGGGGCGCGGGGTTGCCGGGCCAGGGCTCGGCAGCGCAACCCTTGGTGGTGATGGCGCCCAGCTGGGAAACATCAAAGAAGTTCTGGAACTGCCAACCGTAGCCAAAGGTACCGGCTGCGGTGTTGATGGGGTTCTGCATCTTGACGCCGCCGAAATCGACGGCCATGTTCACGGTACCCACTAGAAGACCACCACCTTGGAAGCATCGAACACGGGGCCGCACATGCAAGCACCCTTCATACCGTCGACCGTCTCGACATTGCAGGTGTTGCAGGCACCAAAGCCGCAGCTCATCATGCGCTCGAGCGACACCTCGCAGTACGCGCCGGCCTCGGCGGCAGCGGCGGCGACTTTCTTCATCATGACAGCGGGACCGCAGCTGGCGACGTAGTCGTAGCCGCCCTCACCGAGCAGCTCGGCTGCCGGGTCGGTGCAAAAACCGTGCGTGCCCAGCGTGCCATCGTCGGTGCACACGTTAACCGTGGCGCCCAGCGCGCGGAACTCATCGACACCCACGGCCTTGGAAGCGGTGCCAAAGCCCAAGCACACGTCGACGGCCACACCCTGCTCGGCAAGCATGCCGGCCAGGCACAACACAGGCGGAACGCCGATGCCACCGGCGACGAGCAGGGCCTTCCTGGTGCCCTCGGGTACCATCCAGCCACGGCCACCGGGGCCCAGCAGGTTAGAGGTGGAGCCAGGGCCCATCTGGGACAAACGACGGGTGTCGTCACCCACGACGGCGTACCACAGCTCGACGGTGCCGGCCTGGGCGTCGGCGCGATAGAAGCTCAGGGGCACACGAAGCAGCGAGGACGCATCGCCGGGCACGGCAATGTTCACAAACTGACCGGGCTTGAGCGCACTTGCAAGCTTGGGGGCCGAGATGACGAGCGAGAAGATGCCGTCGGCGATCTCCTGGTTCGAGACGACCTCGAAGTCGTGCATGCGTGCAGTGGAAGGTGTGGGCATAGACGCTCCAATCCCCCATGCGATTGCATGGTCAAAACGAACAGAAAGCGCGGCACCGCAAGGGCACCGCGCACAAAAGCGATAAGGCTATGCTAGCAGATGCAGCCGTCGGCGAGCGTCTGCTTACCGCCGACAAACACATCGGTGGCACGACCGGTAAGCGTGCGGCCGGCAAAACCGGAGTTCTCGGCGCGCGACTCATAACCGTCCTCGCCGACCGTCCAGGTGGCAGAGGGGTCGAACACGGTCAGGTCGGCAACGGAGCCTGCCTTGACCTGAACCTGGTCAAGGCCCAGAATCTCACGCGGCTTGATGGCCATGAGCTCGACCATGCGGCCCACGCTCATCTTGCCCGTGTTGACCAGCTCGGTGAGTACGAGCGACAGCGAGGTCTCGAGGCCGATCATGCCAAAGGGCGCAAGCTCGAACTCGCGGGCCTTCTCCCACGGAGTGTGGGGAGCGTGATCGGTGACGATAGCGTCGACGGTGCCGTCGATGACGCCCCGACGGATGGCCTCGGCATCTTCCTCGGTACGCAGCGGCGGATTGACCTTGAGCGAGGTGTTGTAGGTCTCGTCCAGGTCGTTCTCGGTCAGGAACATGTGGTGCGGGGTAGCCTCGCAGGTAACCTGAACGCCAGCGGCCTTACCGGCACGCACGATCTCCAGGCCATGGGCGGTGGAGATGTGCTGGATGTGCAGCTTGGCACCGGTCAGCTTGGCGATCTCGATGTCGCGGGCGATCTGGAGCTCCTCGCCGGCAGCCGGCCAACCCTCGAGGGCCAGACGGGTCGAGACCTTGCCCTCGTTGATCTGGCCGTGGCCGACCAGGTCCTCGTCCTGGCAGTGGCTCATGAAGACCTTGCCGAACATCTTGCCGTAGTCCATGCAGCGACGGAGCATGCCCGCGCCCTGCACGCCGCGACCGTCATCGGTGAAGGCGACGGCGCCGTGGGCGACCATATCGCCCATCTCGGACATGGCCTCGCCCTTAAGACCGCGGGTCATGGCGCCCGACGGATAGACGCGGCAGTGGCCGACCTCGGCAGCGCGGGACTTGACGAACTCCACGACGGTGCCGTTATCGGTGACGGGATCGGTGTTGGGCATGGCGCACACGCCGGTAAAGCCGCCCTTGGCAGCAGCGCGGGTGCCGCTCTCGATGTCCTCTTTGACCTCGTAGCCGGGCTCGCGAAGGTGAACGTGCATATCCACCAGGCCGGGGACGAGGTACTTGCCGGAAAGGTCGCGGACCTCGGCTCCCTCGACGGAGAGATTCTCGCCGACCTCGGCGATCTTGTCGCCGTCAATCAGGACGTCAACGACACCGTCAAGCTCGACGGACGGGTCGACGACGTGGGCATTCTTAAGAAGCAAGGCCATTATCGGCACCTCCAAGCAGCAGATACAGGATAGCCATACGCACGCAGATACCGGCGTAGACCTGCTCCAGGATGACGGAGCGTTGCGGGTGGTCGGCCATATAGGAGTCGAACTCGACGCCGCGGTTGATGGGGCCCGGGTGGCAGATGATCGCATCGGGCTTCATGAGCTTCTCGCGGTCCTTGGTCAGGCCGAAGAGCTTGTGGTACTCACGAATGGTCGGGAACGGTGCGCCCTCGAGGCGCTCCTGCTGCACGCGCAGCATGTAGACGACGTCCAGCTCGGGCAGGACGGAATCGAGATCACTCGTCACGTGGTCGCAGCCCAGGACCTCGGGTGCCGGAGGCAACAGCGTGCCGGGGGCGACGGCATAGGTCTCGCAGCCCATGATCTTAAGAGCGGGGATCAGCGAGCCGCAGACGCGGGAGTGCGCGATATCGCCGACGACGGCGACCTTAAGACCGTGGAAGTCACACTTGTGCTCCCAGATGGTGTACAGGTCGAGCAGGGCCTGCGTGGGATGGTTGTGCTTGCCGTCACCGGCGCAGATGACGCTCGCGGGCGAGTTCTGCGTGACGATGTAGGGAGCACCGGCGTGCTTATCGCGCACGACGATGCAGTCGATCTTATAGGCGTTGAGGGTCTCGACGGTGTCGACGAGGCTCTCGCCCTTGACCGTGGAGGTCGAGGAGCCGCCAAAGTTGAGGCTGTCGGCCGAAAGACGCTTCTCGGCGAGCTCGAAGGAGCTGCGGGTGCGCGTCGAGGGCTCGTTGAACATGTTGACGATGGTCTTGCCCTTGAGCGTGGGGACCTTCTTGATGGCACGCTCGTTGACCTCGGAGAACGCCTTGGCGGTCTCGAGGATGAGCTTGATGTCCTCTTCGGAGTACTCGGTAATGTCGATCAGGTGCTTATGGTTGAACGCCACGGTACTACTCACCTCCCAGCGGCGCGGAGCCCACGTGGGAACCCGGCGCGACGTCGTTAATCTCGACGGCGGTGTGGCCGTCGACTTCCTTCATATATAGGTGCACGTTCTCCTCATGCGACGAGGGAACGTTCTTGCCGACAAAGTCCGGCGAGATGGGGAGCTCGCGGTGCCCGCGGTCAACGAGGACTGCCAGCTCAATGCGGCTCGGACGGCCCAGGTCCATGACGGCGTCGAGAGCGGCGCGGATGGTACGACCCGTATAGAGGATGTCGTCCACCAGCACGACGCGCTTGCCGTCGACGCTGAAGGGAATGTTGGTAGCGTGGATCGCGGGAGCGAAATTGGTCGCATAGTCATCGCGGTAGAAGCTGATGTCGAGGCTGCCGAGCGGAACGTCGACGCCCTCGATCTCCTTGATCTCCTCGGCGAGCTTCTTTGCCAGAAGGTCGCCGCGCGTGACGATGCCGACCAGAGCGAGGTCTTCACAGCCCTCGTTGCGCTCGAGAATCTCGTGCGCGATGCGGGTCATCGCTCGATTGACGGCGGTCTCGTCCATGATGACCGCCTTGGGGGAAGTCGTGCCCATCGATCTCCTTCCTCACATGTCTTGACTGCTGACACAGTCAAAAAAATAGATGCCCGACCGCTTAAAGCGGACCAGACACCCACAGGAAGGGCTGCTCTTTGGCAGCTATGTAATTCCATGTGGGTATCTCGTACCCCTTTAATGGTCAAGGGATAGTGTAGCCAACCTCGAGCTTAATTGCGAGCATTAATACAGAGCAATCCGTAAACGGAGCCCAATGCTCAATAAACCTATATATATTTGTGGGACGAGCTTGAAAACGCACGCACGAGCTGGCATAATCCCCTCTGCTGCACGCAAATCGGATCTACGTCCAGGGCCGTGGCGTGAGCACTATCGCCAAAAGAGGAATATCTCTGTGTAGATTACGCACAGGGAGCTGCTTCTGTGCTATAGTTCAGGCTTGTTTGTTAACGCGACATGTTCGTTTGTCGCCCAAGGAGGGTCAGTTATGTCCAAAGTTTGCGAAGTTTGCGGTAAGCACCCCGTTGCCGGTCGCTCCATCAGCCACTCTCACCGCGTCACCAACCGTAAGTTCCGCCCCAACATCCAGCGCGTCTACGTCGTCGTCGATGGTCACCGTCGCAAGATGAACGTTTGCTCCACCTGCCTCAAGTCCGGCAAGGTTGCGCGCTCCTAAATAAGGTCTTACCAACAAGTACCTCGGACTCTCCGGGTCAAAGACCTCGCGTTCACATAGAACTTACCAAAGGCG
>WGSR01000006.1 GCA_014871545.1 Collinsella sp.
AGGTGCGTTTTGGCGGGCACGCGACCGAGTTGTATCTGGAGGACCAGACGCGCGAACGACCAGATGGTTCGCAGGCCCATCTGATGCGTTGGTGGGTGTGGGCATTCGACCGTACGCTCGAGGGCGAGCGCCGTGGGTAAGGACGTACGGCATTCGGGTACAATGACAGGAATCTTGTCACCTGCTGCGCCGTCTTTCACGGCACTTTTTGAAAGGACGAACCTATGAACGATATCCAGGGCTATCAGAACGGCCCCGTCGAGAGCGGCGCAAGCCGCGCCAAGGAGATGTCGCCGCGCGCGTACAACCTTGTCATGTCTGCCCTGATCTTTTTGGGCTTTTGCGCCATGGGCGTCGGTGCTTACTTTACGAGCACCATGTCGTTTGCGCGCATGATGATGAGCGGCGCCGCTTTGCCGCTGGTCTTTGGCTCATTTATTTTGACCATCGTCGGCATGGTCATGATGTCGGCCGCCGCCAGCAAGCAGTCCGTGGGCCTGTCCCTTGTGGGCTACGTAATCTTTGCGAGCACCTTTGGCCTGACCGCGTCGTTTGGCCTTGCCAACTACGACCTGCCCACCATCAACACTGCCTTTATCGCCACGGCCGCCATCACCTTTGTCTTTGGCGCCTTGGGCGTGACGTTCCCCAAGTTTTTCCAGCGCGTATATGGCATCGGTTTTGGCATTCTGCTCGCTACTATTCTGGTTGAGATCGTGCTGATGTTCATGGGCGTCTCACAGACCATCACCGACCTGATCGTGATCGTGGTGTTCGCCGGCTTTATTGGCTACGACACCTATGTTGCCACGACGGTGCCGCCTACGCTGCCCAACGCCGTGCTTATGGCCTCTAACCTGTTCGTGGATATTATCAACGTGTTCCTGCGCATTCTGAACATCCTCGGCCGTCGCGACTAGTGGCGAATTGCGGCGGTGCTTGCCGTGCGTGCAAATCGATGCGAAAGGCGGTCCTTCGGGGCCGTCTTTTTTGTACGCGGCGGGGTATCATGGATGGGAAAAGCCGATAGCGGCAGAGACCGAGAAAGGTGACCACTTATGGCAGACGTCGACAACAGGAACCGTAACCGCAGGTCCAACCGAGCGGGTCAGCCCAATCCCAAGCGCGAGGCGCGTGCCAAGGCCGCCGAGCGTCACGTGGCAACTGTGTCCGAAGCGTGCGCCAAGGATATCGAGCGTTCGCTTGCCGGTGTTCGCGAGTTTGACGGTATGCCTGCCGGCTTTGTCTCGGCGATGAAGGCCAAGGTTCAGAGTGCTGTGGCCACCGAAGAACAGGTTGCCGAGGACGTCGAGGGCGCGGAGGCTGCCGAGGTCGAGGCAGCGCTCGAGCCCGTCGAGGAGCCTGCCGAGGAAATCGCCGAAGCTGAGTCCGCGCCTGCTGAGGAGCCCGCTCCGGTTCTGCCCGAGGTCACCGTGCTCGATGCCTCCACCACGCAGGCCATCTTGGACAACGGTCGTGGCTATGCGCAGTTCTGCGACATGGCCGTGCTCGCCTTTGCCTCGTTCACCAATCCGGGCGGTGGCTATATTCAGGGTTATCTGGGCCAGGAGGCCACGCTGTGCGCCGATTCGTATCTGTACAACGTTCTCGATAAGCAGCGCAAATGGTACGGCGAGAACCGTCGCCGCAACATCAACTGCGAGCTTTACCGAAACCGTGCGCTGGTGGTGCCTGCGGTGCGCTTCGACCGCAACCACGTGCATGCATACGCCGACGTGATCGTGGCCGCCGCGCCCAACGTTAAGCGCGCCCGCCAGGAGTATCGCGTGAGCGACGATGCTCTGCTGGATGCCCTGCGCGACCGCATTCGCTTTGTGCTTGCCATCTGCGACGAGCTAGGTCGCGAGAAGCTCGTGCTGGGCGCTTGGGGCTGCGACAACAACGGCTTTGACGCAGAGGCCGTGGCCGAGCTCTTCCGCAAGGAGCTCGCGTCGGGCGACTTTAAGGTCAAGCAAGTCTTCTTTGCCGTGCCTTCTACGCGCTGGGATGAGGATTTTGCCAAGTTCGAGCACGTGCTGGCAAACTTCCCCGAGCGCAACGAGGAGTCCTATGCCCAGGTTGCCGCTCGCGCTGCGGCAGCTCGCGCCACCGAGCAGATCCAAGCTGCTACCGAGGATGATGAGGACGAGGACGACTGGCGCAAGTACCTGTAATCGGTACGTGCTGACAGATGGGTCGAGCCGGCGGGAGAGGCTGCTTCCGTCGGTTTTTTACTGAGCGAGGGGCTTACGATGAAAAACGTTCTATGCTTTGGCGACAGCAACACCTATGGTTACGATCCGGCGGGCATGCGCGACGGCACCGCGGTGCGCTATGCGCAGGATGTGCGCTGGTGCGGCGTGGCCCAACGTGACTTAGGCGAGGGCTGGCATGTAATTGAAGAAGGCCTCAACGGCCGCACGACGGTACGCGACGACATGTGCCATCTGAACACCAATCTTAACGGCATCCGCGCACTGCCGATGCTGCTCGAGGCCCATAAGCCGCTGGATGCGATCGTTATTATGCTGGGAACCAACGATTGCAAGACGGTCTTTGGTGTGACGGCCTCCGATATTGCCCGTGGCACCATGGCGCTGATTCGCGCGGTGCGTGCATTTCCCTGGACCAATGCTGCACCCTGCCCGCGTATTCTGCTGATGGCACCTATCAAGATCAAGCCGCAAATCGCCGATGTATATATGACCGATTTTGACGAGCGTTCCGTCGAGGCCTCGGAGCATTTTGCTGAATACTATGCGCACGTAGCCGAGCAGTTTGGCTGCGACTTTTTGAATGCAGCGGAGTTTGCCGAGCCGGGCGATATCGACTATCTGCATATGATGCCCGAAAGCCATGAGAGCCTGGGTCACGCCGTGGCGGCCAAGCTCCAAGAGATGCTCGGAGAGTAGCGCGACCCCAAGCCACCGCAAAGGGGACGGGCGCCTTTGCGGTGGCTTTGGACTGCGAATCTTAATACTGCCACAACTAACGGCGTGCCATCTACCTGCGGCTTTGCGGGGGAATATCCTAACTTATCCCAAGCGCGTCATAGGCGGCGCGGACGACCTGCTCGGCGGTGGGGCGGATATAGTGCCGTCCCGACACGCCGGGGAGGGCGTGGCCCATCAGCATCTCTATGAGGTCCCACGGCAGGCGAAGCTCGACCTCCGCCATCGTACGCCAGGAGTTGCGGAGGTTCGACCACGGGATGTGCTCGATGCCGCGGGCGGCGCAGAGTTTCCGCCAGCGGTCGTTGCAGATGCCCCGGTTCATGGGCAGCCCGTCGCCCCGGTCGCTCAGCCACTCGCGGCCCTCGGCGGCGCGGGCGGCCGCTATCTCGACGAGGCGCTCGGCGGCCTGCGGCAGGATCACGACGGTGCGGGAGGACTTGGCGGTCTTGAGGGCGCCCACCGGCTCGGTGCCGGACTGCTGCATCTGGCGGCAGATGTCGGCGGAGGCGAGGACGGTGCCGCTACGCTGCCAGCGCATGACCTCCTCGGTGCGCACGCCCAGCGACTCGCCCGAGCGGCAGGAGCCGAAGCACGCGAGGATGAACGCGGGCTCCAGGGGGTTGCCGCGCAGCTCGTCGAGGACGCCCAGGGCCTCGTCGAGGGTGTAGACGCGCTTTGAGCGCTCGCGGGTCTTTCTGGTGGGCATGGTGTACCTGACGCTGGCGGCGAAGGGGTCGAGCGGCAGGCGGATGAAGGTCGAGACGCAGGTATAGACCTTGCGCAGGGTGAGCAGGGCGGTATCGGCGGTGGCGGCGGGCAGTGTCAGCAGCCATCCCTGCAGCTCGACGGCGCGGAGCTGGTCGACGGGCGCCTGCCCCCAGCGGGGCCCGACGTAGTTCCTCCAAGAGCGCAGCACGAGGTCGCGGGTGTTGGGGGCGAGCGTCCCCGCCTCGACCTGTGCGGCCATCTTGGGGACGAGCCACGTCTCGTAGGCCTTGGCTATGGTGGGCACGGGCGCGTCGTCGGCGTGCTCGACGTGGATGCGGTCCAGCTCCGCGCACGCCTCGCGGTAGGTGCCGTACACGGTCTTGGTCTTGCGCCTGCGGCCCTGCGGCGTGTTCTGCATCCAGCGCAGGACGTACTTCTTGCCGCGTCTCATCTCGGTCACGGAGCCCCAGACGCGGCGGCGCTGCTTCTTTGTCATATAATCAGATCCGTTCAGATCGCGGGCTTATTCTCCGTTTCGCCCGGTTCTGACTCCGGCCCCGTCTCACGTTCCAAAGTGCAGGGGCCGTCTCCTTAGTCTCGGGGCCGCGGCATCAGCCTGCGGTCCCGAGATTTTTCGCTTTCATGGGCATCACCTCCCTAGATGTAGACGCATGGGGTCTCACCCTTGCCGGCCCCCAATCTCCACAACGTGTTCGGTTTACATTTCGCTGCGATGGGGCGATAATCGGGATAGCTCATCCACCGTGTGTGTGAAGGAGTCCTCTGGAGGCGCCCAAACAGCGCCTCCTGCTTTTTCGGCGTGGTTTCTCGCCATCTCGCGTTCAATCATCTTCCTGCTGTGGTCGTTGTCGACGTAATACGCGGTTATCAGCAGGCAGTAGTGCTCTCTCGGCTCGAATACGACAATGTAGCTCTCTTCCTCAAGGTAAAACTTAATCCGTTCCCTTATCTGGGTGCCATTGCGGCTCTTCCTTGCGCGATGCTCCGCCTTCCAGGCTATAACGCCTCCGCAGCCGGGACTTTCGGGGCACCTCTCGGCATTCTCGATGAACGCCTTCGGCCATCTGATGCGCCTGCACCTTTCGAGATCTGGCACGCGGTCCTCTGGCAGACCCGACTTATGGTCGTAGTCCCTGCAGGTAAGGTGCCAAAAGGCTTCGGCTCGTCCCTCCAGCATGGGCTGGTACCGTATCTTTACCGGTTTCCCGTGGTAGACGGGCCTGCCCTCGATGAAATCACGCCTGAACACGCTGTAGACAAGAGCGTCGTATTCGCTCCAGGGACGCGAGCTGTCCCTTTCGACTAGGGGCGGTATCCAACAGCAGTTCATGATGTGATTCCCCCGGCCTGCCAGACCAGTAGGTTCATCTTCTTTTCACTGAGGAGCGAGGTCTTGACGAGAGAGAGGCCCGACCTCTGAATAATTCTATTGATGAGCCTAATCTTCGTGACGCTATCCGAGGGCATGATGGCGTCGTGGTTGTGGCGATACGCGATGGCGCCGGTAAGGATGTCAACGAGTTGCATCAACTGAACCTCGTCGGAGCGTATGGGCTGCACCCTCCTCACGATCTCATGGTTGAAATCGTACGCATCGTTCGCGAGCACGTTCTCGAGCTTCTGGGCGTTTCGCCCGGAATGGGTGTCCTTTATGTCGATATAGACGTAATACCGCGCGTCGCGGGAGAAGATCGTCTTCAGCATCGTGAAGTACATCTTGTAGTACCAGAGGTCATGGTCCTGGTTGAAGCGGGCGTGGTCCAGCTTTGATTTGTCGGGAACTACAAGACCCCTGAAGTGCAGGTCGTCATCATCGAAGAAATAGTCGATGATGTCGACATAGAGGTCGTAGTTGCATGGGGACACCTTCGTCCACTTGACCTCGGCGCCCATCCCGACGCCATGCCTTGCCTTTATCTCCACGAGGCGCTTGCTTATCTCCCTGACTTTCGATTTGGGGCACCATACCGCCCCGAGCGACATCGCCTTGAAGCGATCGTGCTCGAGATGGCAGCTCTCGTCGCAGTAGACATTAAACTCCTCGCCGCCGAAGGCAGCGCCGTTTCCCGATTCGTAATATGCCCGCACGCCATCCAAAGCTAATGGCCTCATGCGTCCCACCTCTTTTCCGTTCCTGCTACCTCTCGTCCCGCTCGCCCATGTACCAGACCACGCGGCCCTTGCAGACCACGGGCTCGTCGCCCGGCCCGGCGAGGATGTCGTCGTACTCGCCGCTGTGGCTGTCAGCCGTGAGCATCACGGTCGAGCGGCCCCGGGTGTAGTTGCGCACCACGGCGCCGTAGTCGGCCGTCTCGGCGAGCACGGGCTGGCCGTTGGCCGGCTCCATGTCGGGGTCGACCAGCAGCAGGGCGTCGTGCGGGAACCGGTTGTCCATGCACCCTCCCTGGGCGTGGACCATGAAGCCGCGCGGGTGGGCGTCGGCGATGGAGGCGGGGACCTCGACCTCGTCGGCGAGGTTCCCCTCGTCGCACGGCTCGCCTATGTGGGCGAAGCCCAGCAGGGGCACCATGCGCGAGGTGCCGCTGATCGCGGCCTCGGCGGTGTCCTCTCCCATGAGGTCGGCAACGGTCGTGTCGAAAAGCTCGGCGAGTTGCTCAAGCCGGTACATCCTCGGTTGAGATTTGCCCGACTCCCACGAAGCAACGGCGGCCTTGGTGACCTTCGGGTTGAGCCTGTTCCCGACTTCCTCCTGGTTCCAATTACGCGCCTCACGCAGGGCTCTTACTCGGTTTCCGAAACTCATTGACCCTCCTTCGGTTAAACGTAATTTAATTCTAATTAAAGAAAAATTGATTTATAGATAATTTTAAGTTGACCCGTGGTCAAATAAGGTTTAACCTTAGGTCAACGAAAGGAGGAGCACATGCAGAGCTTACAGGAGTACCGAGAGGCGGGCGTCGAACGCTTCCAGAAGAAGAACATCGCCGCAGCTCTCGGAATCTCTTTGCCAGCATATGATGCCCTTGAGAACGACCAAGAGCACCGTATGAACCCTGCAAGAGCCAAGGCGCTCGGAGAGCACTTCGGGGTGGACCCGACTATTTTTTTAGCTGATAAGTCAAATTAGATTTGACCAAAACGAAACGGAGAGAACCATGAACGAGAACTACATCGACATCGAGCTGGGCGGCTGGAACATCCCCGAGGCCATCACGGTCGAGGCCGAGCCCGTAGAGGCCCGCGACTTTTACGACTTCGAGCTGTAGGGGAGGGCGACATGAACACCAAGAGGGAGAACATCCGGCACGGCCGCGGGAAGTCATTCGAGATCGAGGTCCCGCTCGGCTTCTCGGGCATCGAGGCCATCGTCAGCTGGTGCGACGACGGGGGCGGCTGGCACCGCGAGGCCTTCGAGTCGTTCCTCGACGCCCGCGGGCGCCTCGGCGACCTGATGCGCGGCGACGAGGCGACCATGTGCTTCGTCGAGCGCACGGTGGTGATGAACAGCATCGACGCCATCGACCCCGACATCCAGCCGGTGGAGGTCGGCATCGCCGCGGGCGAGTGGGCGATGTATCTGCGCAAAGGGTCCCGGGATGAAGCCCGCGGCTAATTAACTTCACAAACGAAAAGGAGAAAGACATGATTCAACTGATTATCGGAGCGGGTCTGGGACTCGGCGGCGTGGCCGCCGCCGTCGCCATCAAGCGGTATAACGAGGCCGAGCGCGAGAAGGCCGCCGGGCCCGCGGACCATTGGGGCAACAAGTACGAGGCCCGCACCGTCTCGCCCGCGTGCGCCCTGCCCCTCGTCCTTGTGGGTGCCGTCATCGCCGCCTCCGCCTGCCTCTACACGCAGGACACCGGCGAGGTATGCGTCATCCGCAACCTCGGCGGCTCGCTCGCCGGCTCGACCTCCGAGGCCGGTTTCCACGCCAAGGCCCCCTGGCAGGACGTCGTGACCTACGACACCCGCAACAACCTCATCAACTTCTACGGGGACACCGACTACAAGGTGGACGGCGGCTCCTACGAGGGCAAGCAGGTCTCCATCAACGACAAGTCGGGCGCCAGCGCCAACATCGACATACAGGTCAACTACTCCCTGAACCCCGACGCCGCGCTCAGCCTCTACAGCGAGTACGGCACGCAGGAGAGCTTCGTGGAGAAGTACATCTCCAACGACGTCCGCGCCGTCACCCGCGAGGTCTCGGGCGGCTTCGACACGGTGACGATGCTCACCGACCGCTCCCAGTTCACCAAGGCCGTCCAGAAGGCCCTCACCGAGAAGTGGAAGGGCATAGGCCTCACGGTGGAGCAGGTGAGCGTGCAGGACGTCCGCTATCCGAAGAACATCACCAAGAGCTACAGCGAGGCGCAGGCGGCCGAGGTCGCCAAGCAGAAGGCCCAGAACGAGCAGGAGACGGCCAAGGTCGAGGCCGAAACAAAGAAGATCGAGGCGCAGGGCGAGGCGGACGCAAACGCCGTCCTCGCGAACTCGCTCAACGACCAGGTCCTCCAGCAGCACTACATCGACGCGCTCAAGAGCATCGGAAAGGACGGCAACCTCGTCGTCGTGCCCGAGGGCTCCCAGCCGATCGTGGGCACGAAGTAGGGGCGGTGGCGATGTTGAACCTTATCCATGCGGTCGTCCGGGTCTTCCTCGACGTTCTCGCGGTCGCGTTCGTGCTAGAGCACACCCGCGAGCTTCATGAGAAACATCGCGAGATCAACGACGCGCCCAAGCAGGTCGCAGGCGTCGTTGATGAACCCGGCGAGGACGATCGCGGCGCTGATGCGAGGGTGCCGCTCGACCCAGTCGACGAGCCGCACGAGTAGGGGGCCCGCTGGTCGGACGTGCTTCGGGCGATATGTCGGCTGTCTCCAAATCATGGCCCGAAGCCTACCGCGTGTGTCACGCGGACACGCGGGTGTTGCCGCTCAGGCAACCCGCGGGCCCCGCTCCCGGGGCGGCACCGTTGCCCCGCGGCTCTCCGATAACCATCCGCGGGGACGTTCCCTACCGGTGCCGTGCCGGGGGCGAGGCCCCGAAAGCAAGCAACAAAAAAAGAGCCGCCCGGTGTGGAAAGCGGGGACGGCTCCAGACCTGAAAGGAGGTCACTCATGGATTCTAGCAGAGCCAAAACGTTCCAGCAGATGGCCGACGAGCTAGGCATCCGCCACAAGCTGATGTACACGCTGCGCGAGGCGTCGAGGGTGACGGGGGTGCCCTACGACACGCTGCGCATCGAGTGCAAGGCGGGCCGCCTGCGCTCGCAGCTGCCCGAGGGGCGCAAGGTGGGGCGCATGGTGCGCCCGGAATGGGTGGAGCAGTGGATCGAGGAGGGAACGCATGGCATCGAGGCTGCTTAGGTGCGCTGCGTACATCGCGCTCCTGTTCGCGGTGTACGCGCTCATGCCCTACGTCCTGCGGGCGATGCTGCTCGCGGCGGATGGCATCCGCGTGGCGCTCGGGATGGGGTCGGTACTGTGATCGGCAGGCGATTCGCGTTCACCGTCCCGTTCGTGGCGGGCAAGCAGCGCCACAGGCTCGACCGCAGGCACGTACGGATGTACACGCCCAACGAGACCATCCGCAACGAGGCCGCCATCCGCGACGCGGCGCTCGGGGCCATGCGGGAGGCGTACCCGGAGCTCAAGGGGCTGCTGTTCCCGTTTAGGGTGCCCGTCGCGGTGCGCATCGACGTGTACGAGCCGCTGCCCGTGTCGAGGCCGAAGCGCGTCACGTCGGAACCGAACACGTTCAAGCCGGACGCGGACAACATCGCCAAGCTCGTGAAGGACGGGATGAACGGGGCGGTCTGGGGCGACGACAGCCAGGTGGCCGAGGTCCACGTGGTCAAGTGGCCCCGTCGGCGCGGCATCGAGCCGCACATGGACATACAGGTATATCGCGGCTGGACAGACCCAGCCGAAGAGAAAAAGTAGAAACGGAGAATGAAATGAAGCGAAAGGCACTCAAGGAGCTCATGAGGCAGGCCGTGGGCAACGTCCTCATCAACACGGAGCTCAACGCCGAGGCGCTCGAGGAGAAGGTCGACCCCGCGGTGCTTCGCGGCGTCGCCTACGGCATGGCGGTCGCGCCCGTACTGATGGACGAGGAGCCCATCGAGTTCGACCGCGACTTCCTTGCCGTCATCATCGCGTACGGCAAGAAGTGCGAGGACATCTACGCCGAGAACGGCGCCGTCGCCACCATCTCCAAGCTCTACGGATGCGAGGTGAGCGTCGATGAGTAGCGAGATTATCGAGTTCAAGGACGATGCGGGCATGCCCGTCAAGTTCACCTCGCAGGACATCCGCGAGCGCCTGTGCCCCAACGCCACCGACAGCGAGCTGGCGCTGTGCGTGGAGCTTTGCAACCGCCAGCACCTCAACCCGTTCACGCAGGATGTCTACCTCGTCAAGTACGGCAACGCCCCGGCGAGCATCATCACGAACTACCAGGTGTTCAACCGCCGCGCGAACAAGCAGCCGAACTACGGCGGCATCGACAGCGGCGTCGTGGTGCTCCGCGACGGCAAGGTCGTCAAGAAGAAGGGCTCGGCCGTCTACAAGATAATCGGCGAGCAGCTAATCGGCGGATGGGCCGAGGTCAAGTTCACGGACGGCAAGATACCGGCCTACGCCGAGCTGGCGCTCACCGACTACAGCACCGGCAAGAGCAACTGGGCGAAGATGCCCGGCGTCATGATCGACAAGTGCGCCAAGGCCGCTGCGTGGCGCCTCGCCTACCCGGGCGAGTTCCGCGGCATGTACGTGAGCGAGGAGATGGACCAGGCGCAGCCGCAGCCGCGCGAGGTGGCCGCCGAGGTCGAGAGCGTCGAGCCCATGGTCGACCTGCAGCCGGTGCGCGAGCTGTTCAAGCCGTTCATGGCGGCGACCGCGCTCGACAGCGCCGGGGCCATGGCCGCCATCTGCGCCGCCGTGGGCTGCACGTCGGGCTCCATGCACGACATGACGCTCATGCAGGCGCGCCGCGCGGCCTCGTGGATGGAGGAGGAGATCGCGGCACGCAAGGCACAGCCCGAGCCCGCCATCCCCGAGCCGGAGCCCGCGCCCGTCTATGAGCCCGCGCCCGCCGAGTATGCGACCGACGACGACCTGCTGGGAGGCTTCTAATGGCAGACGAGGTTTTGGCGGTCGAGGCCGTGCCGCTCGAGGAGGACTTCGACACGCTGGTGGCGTCGCTCGCCATCGACGACACGCTCGAGGACAAGCTGGCGAAGCTCAAGAAGAACGTCGATGAGAAGCTGGCGGACTACGTGGACGTCAAGCACATCGAGAAGGACGAGGACTTCAAGGCGGCGAAGAAGTACCGCGCGGCGGTCAACGACGTGAAGAAGCCCATCGAGGCGCAGCGCAAGGCCGCGAAGAAGAAGTACAGCGACCTGCTCAAGACGTTCGACAAGACCATCGGCGAGATCACGGCACCCATCGACAGGCTCTCCGATGAGTACAAGGCCGAAATCGACCGATACGACGGCGAGTGCAGGAAACGCCGCCTCACCGCGCTCAAGGGCCACTACTACGACCTCGCGGGCGAGATGGGTCCGCTGGTGCCCTACGAGCGCATCGCCGACGACAGGTTGCTCAACGCGAGCTTCGGCGAGGTCAAGGCCAAGAACATCATCGAGCGCCGGGTGGGCGAGCTGCTGCACCAGTTCAAGTTCGTCAACGGGCTCGACTACGCCGACGAGGACGAGAAGGCGTGGGCCGTGGCGTGGTGGACGAGGACGCTGCCAATGGACTCGGGCGAGGTTGCGGCTGCGGTCGCCGCGCATCGCGAGGAGGTCGCCAAGGCCGCCGCGCTCGCGGCGACCTACGAGCAGGCGACGGCGCCCGCACCGGAGCCCGAGCCGGAGCCCGCGCCGCTGCCGCCCGACCCTGAGCCGATGCCCGTCGAGGAACCAGAGCCGCCCTTGGGCGTGCCGAGGTGCGTGCGGGTGGTCCCGTCGCGCCCCAAGCCGGATGCGGCCGAGGATGCGGCCCCAGTACCGCAGCGAGGCTACCGCGTTGTCATCGAGTGCGCCACGGCGGACGAGCTGCGCCGCGTGAGGGCCGTCATGGTCGACAACGACATTCACGGATACGTCGAGAGGATGTAGGACATGGGAGAGAGCAAACTGCCGCCGACACGAACACCAGAGCAGCGCAAGGAGGCGATGGCGAAGGCCGTCCACACGCGCCGCGAGCGCGCCGCGTTCAAGGCCGCCTGCAAGGCGGGCAACATCCCGCCCGAGGCGGCCATCGAGGCGCCCATCGCGCAGAGGCTCAAGGTCGAGGAGTTCGTCCGCTCGTTCCCGGGCATCGGCACGGTCAAGGCGAAGGTGATCGTCAAGGCGCTTGACATCCCCGATGGTCGCCGCGTGAGCGGCCTGGGCTACATGCAGGGGCCGCGCCTTGTCGCGTTTATCAAGAACAACATGACCGCGAAGGAGGACGGGCAGTGAGCATCAACCGAGTGAACATCAGCGGCAACCTCACCCGCGACCCCGAGCTTCGCGCCACCGCCGGCGGCACGCAGGTCCTGTCCTTTGGCGTGGCGGTAAACGACCGCCGCCGCAACGCGCAGACGGGCGAGTGGGAGGACTATCCCAACTTCGTCGACTGCACCATGTTCGGCAACCGCGCCGAGGCCGTTGGCCGTTTCCTCGCCAAGGGGATGAAGGTCGCGATCGAGGGCAAGCTGCGCTACAGCTCTTGGGAGCGCGACGGCCAGAAGCGCTCGAAGCTCGAGGTTATCGTCGACGAGATCGAGGTCATGGTGCGCCGTGAGGGGCAGACGCAGGCCCAGCCGCAGCAGAGCCTCGCGGACACGGTGCCCGTGCAGCCACAGGCGCAGGCCGCGCCGCAGTGGAGCGCCCAGCAGGCCTACGCCGCGGTCCCGCAGTCCGAGTTCTACGACGAGGACGTGCCGTTCTGATGAGGCACGTACCCGACATCATCCGCGACCACTGGGAGGCGGCCCTGTTCGCCGCCTCCTTCTCCGCGGGTTTCCTGTTCTTCTCTTCGCTTCTATGGGGGTGGTTCTGATGGCCTTCACCGTGTTCGACAGCTTCGCCGAGGTCTACGACGACTTCGACGCGAGCGACCCCGAGGACCTGCGCGACCGCGCGATGCTCGCCGACGCGATCATGATGTACGGGCTGCACGGCGTCGAGGCCGACCTTCCGAAGCACCTCCGCCGCGTTTTCAAGGCGATGAAGAACGCCATCGACAACTCCAAGGACGCTCGCGGCAGGGGCGGCAAGGGCGGCCGCCCGCGCAAGAAACCAGTTTCCGACAAACCCGAAACGCAGGTTTCCGAAAGTGAAAACCTAGGTTTTTCAAACGGGAAACCAGTTTCCGACAAACCCGAAACGCAGGTTTCCGAAAGTGAAAACCCTAACCTAACCTGTCCTGTCCTGTCCTGTCCTGAACTGGATTGTGCTGAGCTGTCCTGTGATGGGGGCGATGCCCCCGCCGCCGCGCCGCCCGAGTTCGAGCCGCCGACCATCGATGAGGCCCGCGGTTACTTCGGCGCCAACTGCCTGAGCGGCGACCCGGACGCCTTCTGGGCCTACTTCGAGTCTCAGGGCTGGGTCAAGGGCAACGGCCAGCCGGTGAGCAACTGGGGCGCCCTTGCGCTCGACTGGTCCAGGCGCCAGAAGCGCATCGACGCCGACGACCGGGCGAGGGGCAAGCCCACCGCCTCGGAGGTCGAGGCCGCCACGTTCAAGCCGACGAGGACGCCCGAGCAGACGAGGGCGGAGCTCGAGCGCAGGTGGCGCGAGGAATATCCGGGCATCGACCCGGCGAAGGTGAAGGCCCCGAGGGGGACGACCGCCGACCCGGTGGCGCTCAAGGCGTACCAGGACGCGCGGCGTCTGCTGGACGCGAGGGCCGCATGCGAGAGGAGGGCGTCATGAGCTTGGACGCCGAGAGGAGCGAGAACATTGGCAGACCGAAGGGGTCTGTGAGCATCTACGACGACGGGCCGCGCAGTGCCCGCTGCGAGACGTGCGGGTTCTGCGCCGTGAGCGAGGCGGTCATGACGGCGTCTGGCGAGGGCCGCAAACGGTACACGTGCATGCGCTGCCCAGACTTCGTGCACACTACGCAGGGGCTCGCGAGGTGCAACTACTGGGAGGCGCGCCATGAGGGCTGAGTCGCGGGACAGGCGCGGGGGCTACGTGCTCGTGTGCGGGCAGTGCGGCAGGCGGTTCCGCACGGCGTACAGGAACCAGAGGTACTGCTGCGGGTGGTGCGAGAACGTGGCGCGAAGGGATGCGAGCAAGCGGCCCGTGGACGTGTACCTCGGAACGAGGAGTGAGTCGGGCCGAGAGGTCAACGCCATGCGTGCGGCGCTGGCGGAAGGGAGGCGCATCTGATGCGCGACGGATACAGGTTCGAGTTCGGGGCGCTCGATGAGCCGGATGCACCCAAGGTGCAGGCGCTCAAGCCGCTCGAGGAGGCGGCCGAGGTATACGGCGCTTGGCAGGATTGCGACGACATGCGCCTCAGTCCGATCATGACGGCGCGCAGGGAGTACCGCCAGAACCTTATCGACGAGTGCATGGACGTGGTCCAGGCGGTCGTCAGCCTGCTCGACGCCGAGGGGTTCACGCAGGAGGACGTGGACGCGGCAATCGAGTGCTGCAACGAGAGGAACCGAGAGAGGGGACGTCTGTGATGGAGACTTTGGATCAGATCAAGGCAGACGCGGTCGAGGTGTTCCATTTCGACCGCGAGTGCAGGCCGCAGGACAGGGCGCACGCCTATCTGGGGAAGTACCGCGTCAGGCGCGGCTACAACGACACGGCGATGCAGGTCGCGGTGACCGACATGATCGAGCGCGCCTACGAGGCGGGAAGGGCGGAGGTCACCGGCGCGAACCTCGTGCAGAACCTGCGCCGCCAGCTGACGAGCATCGAGGCGACCGTCGGGGATGCCATCGACCTGCTCGACGAGAGCGTAGGGGGGGCGGACTGCGATGAGTGACTCGAGGGTCGGCGGCTACCCGATGGGGGTGACCGACGCCACGATAGAACGCTGCTACGGCGGGGCCTGCGAGCCTAGGATGTGCGGGAACTGCAGGCACTTCTGCAGCAGCGACATCCACGTCGACTACGGCTACTGCCACCTCGAGTTCGAGCGCGCCTACGACGCGGAGGCGCCTGACCGCAAGGAAGGGTTCTGGCGCCTGGCGAAGTGGGCCGTGGCGTGGCTCATGGAGAACCTGCTGTACTGCGAGGACGAGTGCGGCGAGTGCCGCGACTACGAGGAGTTTGAGTAATGAATATCGAATTGCCAAAGGATGCCAAGGGACGTGAGATTCCGCTTGATACCGTGGCGCTGTTCAACCGTGACGGGAACGTATATAGCATCGTGCGCTGGACATTCACCACGGACTTTGATTTGAGTGACGGATGGTCGAACAAATGGCGTGCGATTACCGACCGTGGATTTGCACTCGACCCAGCACTCGTGTACCTCACCACGCCCGAGCCCGACACATGGGAGAAATTGGAGGATGACTTGGACAGGTGCATCGAGGCGGACGACCTTTGTTCGTACCACAACCCGTCTGGAGTGTGTTTCAAATGCATCTTGGACGGCGACGGCCCATGTCATGGTGACTCGTATGCGCTAAAGGACATCAAGGATCGCATCCGCAAGCTGAGGGGTGAGGACAGATGTGCGACTACTGCAGAGGCTACGACGGCCTCGATGCCGCCGAGGGCGGTCCGGACGAGATTCTCATCCGCTGGATGCTTAACGGATACCCGGTGATCATAGTCGACCACCCTCATGACAACTATGGAAGCTGGAGCATCCCGATCAGTTTCTGCCCGTTCTGCGGGCGCAAGCTGGAGAAGATGGACGAATGATTACCAATTTGAGGATGATGACAAATGAATAAGCGAGCGATGATTTCGCAGCCTATGGCTGGTAAGACAGACGAGGAAATCGCGGAGACGAGGGACAAGGCGCACGCCAAGCTGCACGAGATGGGCTACGAGTTCGTGAACACCCTGTTCACTGACGAGTGGTACAGCGACGAGGCCATGGAGGAGCGCGGCGTGGTGCAGGTCCCGCTCTGCTATCTCGCGAAATCTCTTGAGAACATGAGTCTGTGCCATGCGGCCTACTTCTGCAAGGGCTGGGAGAACGCACGCGGATGCCGCATCGAGCATGATGCCGCCGTCGCGTACGGGCTTGAGGTGCTGTATGAGGATTAGCGATGACGAGCGCAAGCGAGCGGTGGCCGAGTTGCGCGAAGCGTCGACCGGGGCATACCGCCACGTTGATTCACTCGACGTGATTGCAAACTCAATCGGCGTCGAGGTGGACGGCAAGTTCAGTCGCGAGGTTGAGAACGAGACGTACGCGGCCCTTGCAGACCTAATCGACCGTCCGATGTGCCACGACCTTGTCGAGCACAAGCATGATCCGTTCACCCCGGGCAAGCAGATGACCGACGGCTACTTCCACTGCTCAAGCTGCGATTGGAGCGGACAGCTCTGGGAGTACATCGGCTTCGGGGACATGCTGGCCTATGAGCCGGTTCACTGCCCGAAGTGCGGGGAGAAGATCGAGCGTCCTCGGTGAGTTGGTCCCCGGCGCCTGATAAGGTTCTGCCGTGGCGGGCGAGCTTTAGGGGGTATGCGAATGGCGTGTAGGCAGCCTGTAGGAGATGGGCCAAAAGGCCCATCCACAAAGTCAACACATCCGTTGAGGGACGAGTGGGCGCTCCGGAAGGGGCGCTCCTCTTACGTCCTGTGGACGGACGAGATGATTAGGCGGATGCAGGCGCACCCGGAGCGCACGGCGGCGGAGATCGCGGCGGACCTCAGGGTGACGCCGAGCGCCGTGAGGCACGCGCGGCAGCGGTACGGGCGCTTCTCGACCGGAACGGATGGGCTGTGCATCGCGTGCGACGCGCGGCCCGTGTTCGACACGTCGGCGCAGGCGAAGAAGTGGAGGCTGTGCAAGGGGTGCTATCTGGCGGAGAGGAAGAGGCGGCTCGAGGAGGAGGCCGAGAGCAACCGCATACGTCAGGCCGCGCACAGGAAGAAGGCCGAGTAGCCGAAAGGCCCCGGGAAACCGGGGCCTTTTCTTTAAACGTTACCCCCTTTTTACGCTCGTGGGCAAACGCACGCGCTTGTCCACGTGCGTAAAAAGGTGGGAACGTTCGCGTTTCCATATGGCTATCTACCAGCGGAAATGTGATTTTGTGGCGGGAAAAGGGCGTGAAAAACTGACCAAGGAGGGCATCGAGGATGCCGTCCGCCTGTGCCGTGCCGGAATGACCGACAGGGACATCGCCGCGTATCTCGGGGTCGCACGTGAGACATACAGCCGCTGGATCAACCACCCCAGAACAGACAATCAGCGTCAACTGTGTCACGTTCTAAAAAAGGCCGAGGTCGAGCGCAAGGCGACGCTCGTGGGCCGCATCATGGACGCGAGCGGCGACAGCTGGCAGGCGGCGGCGTGGCTTTTGGAGCGCAAGTACCCGCAGGAGTACGCCAAGGCGCAGCGCATCATGGACACCACCGACACGGCGGTGCTCAAGGCCGCAAAGGAGCTTGTGCTGTCCGTGCCGTCCTCAATCGGCGGGGACGAGTAGCCGATGCCGCTCACGAGGATGCAGCGCGAGTACCTCGCCAACTGCACGCACCGCTACAACGTGAAGTGCGGGGCGACGGGCTCGGGCAAGAGCTACGTCGACATAGCCGTGACCATACCGCAGAGGCTTCTCGCCATGAGGGGCGAGGGGCTGGCGGTGATGATCGGGAACACCCGCTCGACGCTCGAGCGCAACATCCTCGAGCCGATGCGCTCGCTCTACAGCGAAGACGTCGTCAGCCAGATCGGGCGGGACAACACGGCCCAGATATTCGGGCGCAAGGTCTACTGCCTCGGGGCGGATAAGAAGACAAGCGTATCCAAGATTCAGGGCGCCACGTTCGAGTGGGTCTACGGCGACGAGGTCGCCACGTGGAGCGAAGACGTGTTCCAGATGCTCAAGAGCCGCCTGCGCTGCGAGCACAGCCACTTCGACGGCACCTGCAACCCCGACAGCCCGAACCACTGGTTCAAGCGGTTCCTCGACGGCGACAGCGACATCTACAGGCAGGACTACACGATCTGGGACGGTGCGCTGGCACCGGATGTCATCGAAGCCCTCATCAAGGACTACGGCAGCGGCGTGTACTACGACCGCTACATCTTGGGCAAGTGGACGCTGGCCGAGGGCCTGGTCTACCCCGAGTGGGAGGGTGCCCTCGAGAGCCGATATACGGGCAGCGCCGCCAAGTACGCGGTGTCTTGCGACTACGGAACGCAGAACGCCTTCGCGGCGCTTCTGTGGGCATTTGACGGCAAGGTGTGGCACGCGGTGGACGAGTACCGCTACTCGGGCCGCGACACGGGGCACCAGAAGACGGACGCCGACTACGTGGCCGACATGGCCGACTTCGTGCGCGGGCTGGGCAAGCCGCCCACGTTCATCATCGACCCGAGCGCCACGAGCTTCATCGCCGCGATGCGGCAGGCCGGGTTCAAGACCAAGAAGGGGCGCAACGACGTCGCGGACGGCATACGAGAGACGGGGGTGTGCCTGGGCAACGGCACGGTGCGCATCTCCGACGCCTGCGCAGGGCTGATAGGCGAGCTCGGCGGCTACTGCTGGGATGCCAAGGCGGACGGCGACAGGCCTGTCAAGGTCGAGGACCACAGCTGCGACGCGCTCCGTTACGGCGTGGCAACACTGCGCATGTACAAGCCTGCGAAAGAGCAGGTAAACCCATTCTTTGGAGGGAGGTAGCGGCTTTGTCTAAGGGGCCTTTGGTGACCGATGGCGACCTCAAGGAGGCGGCGTCGGCGACGGCGTTCGCGGCCGATGCCATCGAGCGACACATGTCGAGCGAGATGTACCGCAACGCCGTCACCGCGAACGAGTACTACCGCCAGCACAACGTCACGATCAACCGTTTCGTGCAGAAGATCTACTCGTGCTCCGGTGCCGAGGCCGAGGACTTCACGGCCTCGAAGCTGAGGCTGGCGAGTAACCTGTTCAAGCGCCTAAACGTCCAGCGCTGCACGTACTCGCTCGGTAAGGGCGTGAGTTTCGTGGACGTCTCGGCGGGCGGCAAGGACACGACCAAGGAGGGGCTTGGCGACCGCTTCGACGACGACGTCATGGAGATGGGGCTCAAGGCGCTCATCCACGGTGTGTCATTCCCGTTTTGGAACCTTGACCACATCGACGTGTTCACCGCCGACGAGTTCTGCCCGGTGTGGGACGAGTACTCGGGGGCGCTATACGCCGGCGTGAGGTTCTGGCGGCTCGACTCCGATCACCCGTGGCACGCGACCCTCTACGAGCAGGACGGCTACACGGAGATGGTGTCGGGCGGCAGCGGCTTCGACTTCGAGGTGGCCGAGGCCAAGCGCGCCTACAAGGTCACGTATCAGGAGATACCGGCGGACGGGATGAAGCTGGCCGTCGATGCGGAGAACTACTCCCGCCTGCCCATCGTGGCGGTCTGGGGCAGCGACGCGCACCAGAGCACGCTCGTCGGCATGCGCGAGAGCATCGACGCCTACGACCTCATCAAGAGCGGCCTGGTGAACGACACGCGCGACTGCGCACAGATCTACTGGCTCATCAACGGAGCCGGCGGCATGGACGACAGGGACCTCGACCTGTGGCGGGCGAAGCTCAAGCTGACGCACGTGGCCGAGGTCGACGCCGAGCAGGGGCAGTCCGTGACGCCGTACACGCAGGAGGTGCCCGTCGAGGGCCGCAAGGAGACGCTGGCGCAGATCAAGGCCGACATCTACGGGGACTTCGGCGCGCTGGACGTCCACACCATCGCGGCGGGGGCGACCAACGACCATATCGACGCGGCATACCAGCCGATGGACGAGGAGGCCGCCGAGTTCGAGCGCCACATCCGCGAGGGTATCATGGACATCCTCGCATTGCAGGGCATCGAGGACACGCCCGTGTTCACGCGCACTCGCATCAGCAACACCAAGGAGCAGGTCGAGACCGTGTGCCTGGAGGCCGAGTATCTGGACGACGAGACGATCCTGCGAAAGCTGCCGAACATCACGCCCGACGAGAGGGCGAAGATTTTGGAGCGCAAGCAGCGGGAGCAGGAGGAGCGCATGGCAGCGCTGCCGCCCGCCCTGGCGGCGAACGCGAAGGGTGCCCAGGAGGGCGACGAGGACGACGAGGACGAGGAAGGTGATGAGTGATGGCGGCATTGCAGGTGCTTGACGGCGAGCTGTGGCAGTGGGACACCGGGCGCGAGGTCGAGGTTGTCGGCTGCGAGCAGGTGCATTTCGCCAAGTCGACCACGGGGACGTGCTACACGGTCGAGGTGGCCGGCAACAAGGCGAAGATTCCCGACGAGCTGCTCCAGGCGGCTGGGCGCGTGTACGCATGGGCCTACATCACGGACGAGGCATACGGCGGGCGCACGCGCATCGAGGCGCTCTGGGACGTAAAGAGGCGAGCCAAGCCCGCCGAGTACATCTACGAGCCGAGCGACCAGCGCACCATCAAGGACGCGGAGACGGCGCGAGACGAGGCCAAGGCCGCGCAGAAGGCGGCGGAGGCCGCACGCGACAAGGCTGTCGCCGCCGAGGTCAAGGGGGCACGCGCCACGACTCTCGCCTCGGGCTCGGAGGCAACGGCGGCGATGGAGGGCAACGTGCTGGTCGTCGGCGTGCCGAAGGGCGACGCGCTGAGATATAGCGACCTCACCGCCGAGCAGATCGCGGAGCTCAAGAAGCCCGCGACGGACGCGGCGGCTGGCGTGAACAAGGTCAACAACGAGTTCAAGCAGCTCAAGGCTTCTGTCGAAACGGCGGAGAAGAGCCGCGCCGACGCCGAGGCGGGGCGCAAGGAGAAAGAGACCGAGCGCGGGCAGAACGAGACGGAGCGCAAGGAGGCTGAGGCGGGGCGCAAGACCGCCGAGCAGAAGCGCGAGCAGGATTCGACCAAGGCCCTCGCCGACGCGCAGGCGGCGCTCAAGGACGCCAAGACGGCAGCCCTGAACTACCAGTCGATTATCGACTCGGCGGCTGCCGTGACGGCGCTGGGACTCAAGAAGGTAAACGGCAAGATTTGCCAGATGCGAAAGGTAGGTGCCTAAATGGCCGATACGCAGGCAACCGAGCAGGCAACCGAGGGGTTCGAGTACGCGGACCCGCTGGCATCGGACAAGGCGGTGTGGGCGCTTGTCGGCGCGGTAAAGAACCTGGGCGACCAGAAGGCGCTCGAGCGCGACGCCTCTACGGGCCGCTACTCCAACGAGAGCGTCGCCGCGATGGTGGACAAGCACAAGACGGGGCTGGTGTACACGTTCCTCATCCCGGCGGGCAGCCCCACCGACATCAAGCCGATGAGCGCCGCCGCGAAGCGCGTGGCCTCCACCGAGTTCGTGCCCGCGACGGCGACGAGCGCGGCTGTCGACCCGTTCGACACCGAGGGCGGCCCGTGGTTCCACGTGTCCGCCAACGCCGGTGCCGACGCCGACGGCGTGCCGTGGGTCGAGGCCATCGACGGCGTTGACTACGGCTTCTCGCGCGTGGACAACGGACACGGCAACAACGTCTACGAGATCGCGCCGGTCGTTTGGCAGGCGGTCGAGGTGCTGGCGAACGGCAACCTGCTCGTCTCGTGGTCCGACAGCCGATTCAGCGGCTCGCAGCCGAACCCCAAGGCGTTGCTGCCGGACGGCACGCTGCGACCGTACATGCTGACGCCGACGTATCCCATGAGCATCGACGCTGAAGGGCGCCCGCGCTCCGTCTCGGGCGCGAAGGTCGCCAACCGCACGACGTCGCACGACTCGCTCGTCGACCTTTGCAAGACCGCGACCACGGGCTACTCGGGCATGAGCGTCTACGACCGGTGGTATATCAACTTCCACCAGTTGACCAAGACGCTCTGCAAGTCCTCCCAGGTGGACTTCCCGGGCTGCACGGACTTCAACATCCAGATCCACCCCGCGCTTGCCGAGACGGGCGTCACGCGTGTGGTCGTCACCGCCGAGCAGGCGGCGAAGATTCCCGTGGGCGCGTCGATGATGTACGGCACCGATACGGGCACCACGTGCCCAGACCGAGGCGCCGCGGCGGCGTACGACGTGTTCGACGGCGCGGTCGTCGGCGGCAAGGAGACGCTCGCAGACGGCAACGTGGCGCTTCTCATGGACGTCGCCAAGGCGTTCGACACGACCGTGAACACATGGCTCCAGAGTGCGCCGTGGTGCACGGGCAACACCGATGCCCTCGTTGGCGACGGCCAGGTGGCGAAGGACGGCAAGCATCCGTTCAAGGTCGGCGGCGTCGAGACGGGGCTGGGCCTGTGGGAGTTCATGGGCGATACGCTCTTCGTCTCCGACGGCACGGGCTTCGGCATCGCGGTCAACCCCGACACTCGCAATGAGAAGAAGAACGCCGTGGCGGACGGGGTGACCCCGACGGCGGCGTGCATGCCGACGGCAGACGGCTACATGCTCGACATCCAGTTCGTCAACGGCCTTATCTTGGGCAAGGGGCTCGGCGGCTCGGCGACGACCGGTGTCGGTGACTACTTCTACTTCGACACCTCCGGAGGTAAGGTCAAGGGCACAATCCGTCTGGTTCGGTTCCTCGGCAACCTGGGGTACGGCTCGTATGCCGGTCTTCGTTACGCGTACTCGTGGCTCGGGTCCGGTGGGGCCGCTTGGAGCTTCGTCTCCCGGCTTTCTGCTACGGGCCGTAGCCGGGGGTGAATCAGGGCGTAGCCCTGAGA
>WGSR01000060.1 GCA_014871545.1 Collinsella sp.
GTATGTGACAATACGATACTCATGGTATATATCGTGTCAGCTAATGCCGTGTTGACGGCGCTGAGTGGAAAAGCCGTTTTAGAGGTCTAACCAAATGCTGTCCAAAAGCTTGACGCAATTATGAGTTGGTATGCCCTAAATAAACGTTTTCGCAGCTCGGCTATAGCATAGAAATACTCAATTGCTGCACATTTGATAGTGATGCATCACCATCCGACAACGAATTACGTGTCGGGAATTGGCCGAAATCGTTCGCAATGAGTGTTCAGAATTTGTGATGGCAGGTTTATTTGTGGAACGTAGGGCGGCCCCGCTGCGGGGTTTCCCGCTGCGAGGCCGCCCGTGATCTACGCCGGAGTTTGTCGTAGACGTTTCTACTTGTCAAACAGGTTCTTGAGGTTGAACTCGGCTTGGACGGTGCGGAGCATGAGGTCGGTGTCGTCGAGGCCCAGGTGCTGCTCGTTGGCGTCGGCGGCGAGGGTGCCACGGCGGCGCGCCCAGTTCTCGAGCGCGGCGGGCGCGGACTCGCGGGGGAGCGAGCGCACGTCGGCGTCCAAGCTGCGGCAGATCTGGCGCGAATCGATGACGATGATCTTGCCGGCGCGGCGTGCCTCGGCGTAGCCGTCCAGGTGGATCTTGAACCAGCTGTCCTCAAAGGCGGCGTTGTGTGCCATGTACGGGTACTTCTTCATAAGCTTGAGCAGCTGCTTTTGCAGCTCTTTGTTCTCGCGGAAGGGCGTTTTGCCGTCGATGTCGTCCCAGGTGATGTGGTGGATATTCGACAGCGGCACATCCTCGCCGCGGTAGATATCGGGCAGGCCGCAGTAGTGTGCCTCGGCGTCGTGCGGGACGGCGTCGCTGGTGAGCTCCATGATCTCCCAGCCCACGTTGATGATGTAGCCGCGCTCGGGTGCACGGCCGGTGGTCTCGATGTCGATGCCGAGCACTGTGCCTTGGATAGGCTTGCGGGCGTACGCCACGCCGAGCGCGTCGCGGTCGCCGCGGATCTCGCGCATGACGGACGCGGCGGTGCGCTTTTGCATCTTGCCGATGGCGGCGCAGGTGTCGGCGTCGGACAGACCGCGCGAAAGCGTCGCGGGCGTCACGTTGCGCAGGCGCGCCTCGCCAATCTGGTCGCACAGGTCGCGGTTGCGGTCAGCCAGGTCGCGCACGGTGGCAAAGTCGAAGCTGGGGTCGCCCTCGGCGGTAAAGTACTCGGTTTCGAGCACCTTAAGGGCCTCTTCGCCCTTCTGGCGCTCGGACTCCATGGCGCCATGATCGCCATAGATAAACATGGGAATAAACGGCTGGCGCTCGTATTCGAGTGCTTGTGAAACGTTCATATAACTGCTCCTTGGATGGGCCGCGTCGTGCGGCTTTGAGTCATTAAGATGTGGCGAGATGATAGTTTACCATGGGCAACTATTGGCATCGCGCCTAGGATAACTACAATACCCTAGTTGACCGCTAGGACTTTTACAATGCTGCCGAAAGACACGAAAGGTTCCATCCGTCATGGGTTTGTTGATTGATATTCTGCTCGACGCCGGCAAGGACACGCTCTCGCTGGTGCCGTTTTTGTTGGTGACGTATCTGGCCCTCGAGACGCTCGAACATGTTGCGGGCAACCGCGTTAACGGCGCCATCAAGCGTGCCGGAGCCGCGGGCCCCGTGGTTGGCTCGTTGCTGGGCATGGTGCCGCAGTGCGGCTTTTCGGCAATGGCGGCCACGCTGTATGCCGGTCGTGTCGTGACCTTGGGTACGTTGGTGGCGGTGTTCCTTTCGACCTCCGATGAGATGCTGCCGCTGTTGCTCGCCGAGCAGGTGCCCGTGCAGACCATGGCGATGCTTTTGGCTTCGAAGGCACTGATCGCGCTGGTCACGGGCTTTATCGTGGACGCCGCCATTCGCGGCCTGCGTCGTAACGCTCGCGCGCATGCGGCGATTCGCCGCACCGTGCTGGGAACCGCGGCCAACCCGGCCCACGTGAACTGCGCGCACGACGACCACACTGGCGGTGACATCATCGACGAGGTGGCCGAGGCGGGCGTGAGCGCCGACCACATCCACGAGCTGTGCGAGCGCGACCATTGCGGTTGTGATGAAGACGAGGACGAGCACGACCACGGACATGGCCACGATCACGGTCATGAGGGCGAGCATGAACACCATGATGGCCACGGTCACTCCCACTCCCACGAAGGGACGCCTGTCCTGTCGATCATACGCAGCGCGATTTCGCACACCGTGCAGGTCTCGGTATTCATTTTTCTGGTGACGCTGATTCTGGTCGCCGTGCTCGAGTCGTTCGGCGAGTCCGCAATCGAGCAGTTCCTGCGCGGCAACGAGACGCTTGCGGTCCTGGGCTCGGCACTCGTCGGCCTGATTCCCAACTGCTCGGCCAGCGTCGTCATCACGCAACTGTACCTGGAAGGCGCGCTGCAGCTGGCCCCGATGCTCGCCGGCACGCTCATCTCTGCCGGTGTGGGCTACCTGGTGCTGTTCCGCACCAACCGCAGCGCCCGCGAAAACGTCCTGTTCCTGATCATGATGTACGTCATCGGTGCGGGCTGGGGTCTTATCCTTTCTGCCTTTGGCCTCTAAGTAGATGCTTGGGGCATGCCGTAAAAACTGGGGCATGCCGTAAAATCTACCGCCATGACCTGGGCGTTGGATGCGTGTCAATCGCCAAAGCAAAAAAGCAGATTTCCGGACATGTCCCAAAAATCTACCTTGGTTAGCGCAGCAGCTCGGTGAGGTTGCGCTTAAAGCGAGCGCGGTCTTCGCTGGTAAATGCCGCCGGTCCGCGAGTGCGTCCGCCGGCGCGGCGCACCTTCTTTTCCTCGTGGCGAATAAACAGTTGCATGTCGATGGTCGCCTTGTCGTAGACGCGCCCGCGCACACCGATTGCGGCGGCATCGCGGCCGAGCACCATGCTCGCCAAGCCAATGTCCTGCGTCACGACTACGTCGCCCGCCTGCAGGCGTTCGACAATGGCAAAGTCGGCGCTGTCGGCGCCCACGCTCACATCGAGCGTCGTGACCCAAAATCCGCGTCGAGCGTGCTCAGCATCGCGCGGGTCGTCGCGGCGAATGTGCCGTTCCAAGTTTTGCGTGCTGTTGCCGGCGATAACAACGGCGACGCCCGCCCGCCGCGCGCAGTCAATCGACTCGCGCGTGACCGGGCAGGCGTCGGCATCAATAAAGAGCGTTCGCGGCATCTAGTGCACCAGTTTGCCAAATTGAATAGCGCGAACAATCAGCGTTACGCCAAACACCAGCAGCGCGGCGCCGCTAAAGATGACGAGCATCTTGACCGACCACAGCGGATAAATAAACACGAACATGCCGGCGATGATGGAGAGTGCGCCGCTCAGGATGGCGAGGGCACGGTTGGACGAAAGCTCGGACTCCAGAATGGACATGACACCTTCGACAATCCAGCCAAAGCCGGCCACGATAACCACCATCGTGGTGAGCGTCGCGGTCGAGAAGGCCTGGTTGCGCAGGATTATGACGCCGCCCAGAATAATGAGTAGGTTGGAGATGATGCTCGTCACGCGCCAGCCGGTGGGCAGCAGCGGCTCAAAAATGGCAGTGAACAGCCTGATGGCAGCAGTGATTACAAAGTAAAAACCCAGGACGGTCGTCAAAAAGACGAGGGACTTGGCGGGTGCAAAAAGCAGCGCGATACCAGCAATGAGTGCTAAGACGCCCGTGATGGCGTAGATCCAGCGTACGGCCTTGACGGCTTTGCCCGCCATGCTTTTCTCGTCAAATCCAAACTGGCTCGATTTTTGGTCATCGTTCTTAAAGATGCCCATAATGTCTCCTTTCCGTGCGGCGTAAGCCTTGATCGTTACAACCAGTATCGCTTAAAGGCGCTGGCGTATGGGTCGGGGAGGGCGAAACGTAACCCAAAGGTCCCGAATTGTTTCCGTTGTTCCCCACGTCGCGATTTTCTATTCAACAGGTGTAGAACATTGCAGCCCTGTTCGTTATTGCCTACGTTTTAGGTTAGATTCTCCTAAGGACAATTGGCTTGTATTGGGGGTCCCTATGAACGAAGCAGTTCCCGCGGCGCCGGTAAGCGCCGAGTCGATGGCAAAGCAGGGTTGCGAAAAGCTCGGCTTGAACGCGTTTGATGCGTTGGTTCGCCGCGCCCGTACGTGCCGTCGCTTTGACGAGTCCATGCGCGTGCCGCGTGAGCTTTTGCTTGAGCTGGCGGAGCTGGCGCACCTGACTCCCTGTGGTGCCAATGCTCAGCGTCTTCGTTTTCATGTGGTGAGCGGTGCCGAGGATTGCGCGCGCGTATTTGATGAGCTCGCGTGGGCCGGTGCGCTTAAGGATTGGCCGGGTCCTGCCGAGGGTGAGCGCCCGACCGGCTACATCGCGATTTTGGCCGAGCGCGCCGTTCCGGGTAAGCCCGCCGCTCCCATTACCGAGGCCGACACGGGCATTGCCGCGCAGACGATGATGCTCGCCGCCCGCAGCGCCACGCCCGAGGTGGCAGCCTGCATGTTCAAGGCCTTTACGCCCCACGCGATCGATGCCATGGGGCTCGATAACGACAAGTATGAGCTCAAGCTGATCATGGCGTTTGGCGTTCCGGCCGAGACGCAGGTGATCGATGCGATCGATTCCAACCCCGACGGCTCAATTAATTACTGGCGCGACGAGGCACAGGTGCACCACGTACCCAAGCGCCCGCTTGCTGACGTACTGGTGTAGCTGAGCGTCGCCGCGGTGTGATCCGGCGGTGAACCACCACAAAGGTGCCTGTCCCCTTTGTGGTGGTACGAGAGGAGGACATGTGGCCGATCTGTATTTGGTGCGGCATGGGCAGACTGAGTTCAATGTGCAGAACATTTTGCAGGGCTGGCACGATTCGCCGCTTACGGCGCGCGGGCGCGAGCAGGCGCTGGCGACGCGCGCGGCGTTCGAGGACCGCGGCGTGACCTTTGACCATGTGTATTCGTCTCCGTTGGGGCGGGCGCGGTGTACGGCAGAGCTAATTGCTGGTGAGGGCCGCTCGATAGAGCTGGTCGATGACCTGCGCGAGTGGCATTTGGGCACGCTGGAGGGTACATCAAATCGCGAGATGCCGCCGCAGCCCTGGGGTGATTATCCGGTGGCCTTTGGTGGCGAGTCTGAAGGCGAGCTCCAGTCGCGCATGGTCGCGGCGCTGTCCCACATCATGGCCAGGCCGCAGCACGACTGTGTGCTGGCAGTCTCCCACGGCTCTTCCTGCCAGGAGTTTCTTGAGTATGTGACTGGCAGGGGAGAGCTACCCGACAACGGTGCCGTGCTTCATTTTGGCTATTGCGACGGTGCGTTTTCGCTCCTTGATTGGTAACGAACGAAAGGACCCCTATGAATAAAGACCTGTATCTGGTTCGTCATGGGCAGACAATATTCAACCTTAAGCGCATTATTCAGGGTTGGAGTGACTCGCCGCTCACGCAGCTGGGATGCGACCAGGCGGCGCGTGCCGGCATGTTCTTGCGTGCGCGCGGCATTGAACCCGATCATGCCTACACCTCCACACTTCATCGCACCGAGCAGACTATCGCCAACCTGTGGCCGGGCTTGGCGTACGAGCGCCTGGACGGTCTGCGTGAGTGGTTCTTTGGCGACTTTGAGGCCGAGCGCGTGATGCTTATGCCCGAGCGCCCGTGGCGAGATTTCTATCGTCAGTTTGGCGGCGAGGGCCAGATGCAGGTGCGCGAGCGCATGGCGGCGACGATAACCGATCTTATGCGACGTCCGGACCACGAGTGCGTGCTCGCGGTGAGCCACGGTTCGGCTATCAAGGAGTTTTTGGACCACGTGCGGGGCGCGGCGGCCGACGAGCGCGAACGCGTGCCGGGCAACTGCTCAGTGCTGCATTTTGCGTTTGACGATGCGGCCGATACGTTTGAACTGGTCGAAGTCTTTACGCAGGAAGACTACGCGCGCGAGCTGGGGCTTGAACCGCTCGTGGCTACTGCGGGTCCGCAGCGCGGATAACGCGAGCGCGGCGGCACGGGTCGTCGGCATAACTTCTCGACGCAAAAGGGGCGGAGATGCATGTACCTGCTGCATCTCCGCCCCCTGTTTGTTGGGCTGCCGATTTTTGTGCTGGACGGTCTGGTCTTGCTAGAACCGCGCGACCTGGTGCGTGAGCAGACCCGTCGGAACCTGCGCCGCGCCGCCGCTGACCTGCGCGGCGGGGAAGAGCGCAGCTACGGCAAAGTTGAACGGCTCTTTGCCCGTGTAGGTGCCGGCGGCACGTGCATCGTCGGCCAGGAGCTGTGATGCCTCGACTAGTGCGACAGCGTAGGCAGGGTCGTCGGCCAGTGCCGGCTCCGGTGCCTGGTCGAGCATGGCGCGGATGGCCCCGACGGCGTCCTCGCGCTTGACCTCCCACACGCGGTGCGTAATGCCGGCGGGGTCGGTGACGGCATAGAGTGAAGCGCCCTCTTTTGCGGCGCCGAGGATGATATCCATGACGGGAGAGGCTTCGTAGACAAGCGTTACGGGACGGGGCTGTACCTTGAGGTCGGCGATTGCGCGCGCAGCGGCGGTCGTATCGGCGGCAACCGCGTCGCCGCCCGCCAGCGCACCAACCGGGCAGATCGCCACGACACCCGTCACACGTCCCGGCTCGCCCGAGCATTCGTACACGTAATACGCCGCACCCGGGTCCTTGAGCATCAGGCCATCGGCAATGGCTCCGCGCAGAGCATCGTTGCCGCTCAGGATGCTGCCCATTGCGGGCAGCGCCTCGAGCACGCGGTCCTGAGCCGGGCGGATGCAGGGAAACGGAAGTGCTTTCATGGGCGGTCCTTACGCGCGAGTCGGTTTATTCGCGGCTTATTATGCCCCAACTTGGCTATCCGCGCCCCAGAGTATGTTGTCGGCGAGCGCGATCAGCACGCTCTGGCAGCGAACGATATCGGCGTGGGGCACATATTCGTTGGGCTTGTGCGCGAGCGCGAGCGACCCGGGACCGTAGCTCATGCAATTGCGGTTACCTGTCTTGCCGGCAATGACGGCGGTGTCGGTGTAGCCGGTAAAGAAGCCGACGGTCGTGTCCGCGTCCGTCACGTTATCGGCGGCACGCTTGAGCGCTGCAAGAAGGGGAGAGTTCGGGTCGCGCTCGATGGCGGGGCGGTCGCCCGTCACGGTGTAGCTGCCATGGCAACCGGGAACGGCGGCTTCGGCGACGGCGATGGCCTGCTCTACCATGCGCGTCGCGGCTGCCGTATCGGTCGGCGGGGTCAGGCGCATGTCGACCCAGACTTTGGCGCGGTCGGGTACGACGTAGGGGCGATATCCGCCCTCGATTTGGCCAAACGTGATGGTCGAAGGCCCCAGCTCATCGTGCGCGGGCAGCGCCGCAAACGCGCGACGGAGCGAACACACGACCTCGGCCATGGCGGCGACGGCATCCGCGCCCTTCCAGGGCTGGCTCGCATGTGCCGTCACGCCAGCCATTTCAATCTCGAACCACGTACGCCCCTTGTGCGCCACCTGGATCTGTCCGTCGGTGGGCTCGGTGTCCAGCACCCATTCATGCGAGCCGACCCAGCCAGCATCGATCGCGGTCTCTGAGCCGCGCATAAAGTCTTCCTCGTCGACCGAGCAGATGAGCGAAAAGTCGCGGCGGGGCAACGCGCCATTCGCCGCCACGCGCTCGAGCGTATGGACCAGTGCGGCAATGGCGCAGGCCAGGCCACCCTTCATGTCGCAGGCGCCACGGCCGTAGAGCTTGCCGTCGCGCACGACCGCCCCGAGCGGCGTAATGTCCGCGTCCCAGCCGTCGCCCAAGGTGACTGTGTCCATATGGCAGATATAGACGAGTCGCGGCTCGTCGCTCACTCCCGGCACGGTGACCATAAGGTTGCGGCGCCCGGGGAGTACTTCGAGCTCTGCAATTTGCACGGCATCGAGTACCGGATGGCTCAGCTGCGCTAACCGTTCCTCAACCAACGCTTTGATATAGCGTTCAATCTCGCCCTCATACGCACCTGGGTCGGAACTGTCGATCCGCACGAGCCCTTGCGTAAGCCGCCAAGCAAAATCTGTATCAACCATAGGCACCTCACAAATAGTTAGGTCAACATACAGATTGTATGCCAAGAAGCGGCTCAGTGCATTTAATGGAGTGCTCACAAAAACGGGGGCGCCTCTCGTGCGAAAGGCGCCCCCGTTGGCATTCAATGTCAGTGACGGGCAGGCCACATGGGGGAACTGCCCGTCAGATCAGTCGGCGCTACTTGATCACGCGCACGCGATGCATCGACGGAATCTGCTTGAGCGCCTCGATGGTGCTGCTGTTCAGGTGCTCGTCGGTGTCGAACATGGTGTAGGCGTTCTCGCCAGCGGACTCGTTG
>WGSR01000061.1 GCA_014871545.1 Collinsella sp.
TCGTCGATACCGATCTTCTGCTTGGCCGAGATGTTGACGAACATGTTCTGTCCGCCCCACTCCTCGGGGATGACGCCGTACTCGGTGAGCTCCTGGCGCACGCGGTCGGGGTTGGCGCCCGGCTTATCGATCTTGTTGACGGCGACGACGATGGGAACGCCGGCGGCCTTGGCGTGGTTGATGGACTCGACCGTCTGGGGCATGACGCCGTCGTCGGCGGCGACGATCAGGATGACGATGTCGGTCACCTTGGCGCCACGGGCACGCATAGCCGTAAAGGTGGCGTGACCGGGGGTATCGATGAAGGTGATCTTGCGGTCGTTGATCATGACCTGCGAAGCGCCGATGGCCTGCGTAATGCCGCCCGCCTCGCCGGCAGCAACGCCGGTGTGACGGATGGCGTCGAGCAGCGACGTCTTGCCGTGGTCGACGTGACCCATGACGGTGACGACCGGGGCGCGCGGCTTGAGGTCGGCAGGATCGTCGTAGAACGAGAAGGTGTTCTCCTCCTCGGGGGTGATGATCTTGATCTGACGGCCCAGGTCGTCGGCGACGAGCTCGACGAGGTCGTCGGACATGGACTGCGTCATGGTGAGCGGCGTACCCAGCAGGAACAGGCGCTTGATAATGTCGTTGGCCGGAACGTCGAGCGCCTCGGCAAGCTCCTGGACGGTAACGCCCTGGGAGACCTTGATGGCGCCGAGGTCCTCGGGGTTCACGCCCTGGGCCAGCGCCTCCTCTATCTTGCGCTCCTCCTGAGCCTTGGCAGCCTCGCGCTCGCGCTTCTCCTTGCGCTTCTTGCGGCGACCGGTGGACTCGCGAGAGGCCTCCTCGACGGCAGCACGAGCCTCCTCGAGCACCTTCTCGCGGCTGTACTCCTCGGCCTCGCGAGCCATGCGGCTGTAGTGGTCCTCTTCGTTGTTGTGACCGCCCTTGCGTTTCTTGCCCTTGCCCTGCTTGTCGGGGTTGGGGAAGTCCATGCCAGCAGCGACGTTGTTGCTGGCGTTGGTGCGATGGCTGTGCGGACGGCTCTCGGAGGCGTTGCGCTCGGAGTTGTTGTCGGAGGCGTTGCGATCGTTACGACGGCCACCGCGTCGGTCGTTGTTGCCGCCACGACGGTTACCGCGCTCGGCGGCGCGCTCGGCCTTGGCCTTGTCCTCGGCGTCTTTCTTCTCCTTGAGCACGGTCTCCTGTGCGGCGATCTGGTCGAGCAGCGAACGGAAGCGCGAACCGGAGTCGGAAGCGGGAACGGCGCGGCGCTGGGCCTCGCGGGCAGCCTCCTCCTTCTCGCGGGCAAGGCGCTCCTGCTCGGCCTTCTTCTTGGCCTCGGCCTCGGCGCGGGCAGCCTCCTCGGCAGCCTGGGCTGCGGCAAACTGGCGGCGCTCCTCCTCGCGGGCCTTCTCGGCGGCGATGCGCTCGCGCTCTGCCTCGGCAGCGCGTGCTGCCTCCTCGGCGGCAGCGGCCTGCTCCTCGGCCAGCTTGGCGGCCTCGACTTCCTGGGCGCGGGCCTCGATCACCGAGGCGAGCTGCTTGCGGACCATGGCGACGTATGCGTCCTCCAGAGCGGAGGAAGCGGACTTAGCGGGAATCTTCATATCGGCGAGATGACCCATCAGTTCCTTGGAGGTCATGCCGAACTCTTTGGCCAGGGTGGACACACGGACTTTTGCCATATGACTTCACCTACCCTTTCTGGCACCTTGGGTGCCTAGAGACTGAACGAGCGTGGGAGACGCGCCGGGACCCGCCCGGCGCGTCCGCGCGCTAGATCAGGTCCTCCGCATCATCGAAGGCGTCGGTGTCGTGGACACCGCAGAAACGGGAGCCGGGACGAGCCTGGTTGCGGCACTGGATGCCGTCCTCGGACACGTACTCGCAGCGGCGGACGTCCCCGTCCTCCTCGTCACCGATCAGGTCGGCGGCGGGCTCCTCGTGAACGGGAACGTTCTTGAGGATGTCGGCGGCAAGCGTCTCGGACTTGATGTCGATGTGCCAGCCGGTCAGGCGCGCGGCGAGGCGGGCGTTCTGGCCCTCCTTACCGATGGCGAGGGACAGCTGGTCGTCGGGCACGATGACGCCGGCGTAGGCCTTCTCCTCGTCGATGAGGACGCGGGTGACCTTGGCGGGCGACAGGGCGTTGGCGACGTAGACGGCAGGATCGGAATCCCACAGGATGACGTCGACGCGCTCGCCACGGAGCTCGCCCACGACAGCGCGAACACGGCTGCCCTTGGGGCCGACGCAGGCGCCCACAGGATCCAGACGGTCGTCGAGCGAGTGGACGGCGACCTTGGAGCGCTGGCCGGGCTCGCGGGCGATCGACTTGATCTGGACGGTGCCCTCATAGATCTCGGGCACCTCCTGCTCAAACAGACGACGCATGAGCTCGGGGTGAGTACGGGAGATGACAATCGGCGGACGGCTGTGCTCGCCACGAACCGGCTGCAGGTTGGAGTTGGGGTCGCGAACGTCGATGATCACGGCCTTGATGTGCTGATTGTGCAGGTAGCGCTCGCCCATCGGACGCTCATTGCGCTCGTTCTCGTAACGGCGCTGATCGAAGTGCGGAAGCTCGGCCTCGACGCCCTCGCGGATCTTGACGATTGTGAAGTCGGGCGTGGACTGCAGCACGGTACCGCTGATGAGGTCACCGATGCGGCCGGAGAACTCCTCGTAGATTTGCTCGCGGGCGGAGTTGCGCACGATGGCGTTGATCTCGGCCTTGGCGTGCTGGGCAGCGATGCGGCTCGTGTTCTTGGGGGTGACGTCGATCTCCTCGAACTCGGTGAAGTTGCCCTCCTCGTCCATGGAATCGTCGATCGGCTCCAAGCGGTAGACGTAGATCTTGCCGGTGGTGCGGTCGATGGTCACCTTGGCGCCCCACTCAAGATGCAGGATCTCGGCATAGCTCTTGGCGAGCGACTGCTCCAGGCGGTCGATCAGGTAGAGCTGGTCGATGTGCTTCTCCTGGCAAAGCTCCATCAGGGCGGACATCATGTCGGATGCTGCCATCTTACTTTCCTTCCTTCGCGGGCTTGAAGTCGTAGGTGGGCTTCAACTTGCACTTTTTAACATCAGAGAAATCGAGGGTAACGGACTCGCCGTCCTCGAGCTCGAGGGTCACGTTCGTCTCGGTGGCGGCGGCAATCTTGCCGGCGTACTTGCGACGGCCCTCGGTGGCGGTGGAGGTAAGCTCACAGTTCTCGCCCACAAAGCGGGCAAAGTCACTCGGGCGGCGCAGCGGGCGCGCCATACCCGGGCTCGACACCTCGAGCGTATAGCTCGAAGAGATGGGGTCGAGCTCCTCAATCACATCGCCGACCCACTTGGTGTTGGCCGTGACGTCGTTGAGCGACAGGCTCTGACCCTCGGCACCCTCGATACGCACGCGCACGCAGGGGGCCTTGGTGGCACCCACGAGCTCGACGTCGACGATGTCGACATCGTGCTGGGGAGCGACGGCCTCGAGCGCGTCGATGATCGCCTGCTCGGTCTTGGTCTTGACCATTGCGGCACCTCCATCCATACAAAAAAGAAGCGGGGCCGAAACCCCACTTCTTTCAATTACAACTTCATTTGCAAGCAAACTATACCAATAGCTGCGGAAACGTGCAAGCACAGTACGAACCTGCAGGTCAGCGTGAGCACAGGTTCTCCACAAGAATAGGACAATTGACCGCAGACATCAGGGCAGGTACATGAAAAACGAGGGACGACCCAACCGGACCGTCCCTCGTTTATTGCATGTCAGCTTTGCGCGCAGCGCTTACTTGACCACCAAGTTGACCAGCTTACCGGGCACGCAGATGGCCTTGACGACCGTCTTGCCCTCGAGCCACTTGGCAACGGCGGCCTCGGCGGCAGCCTGCATATCCTCATTAGAGGCATCGCGGGCAACGTCGATGCGGCCGCGGACCTTACCGAGCACCTGGACCACGATCTGCACCGTGTCCTCAACGGACTCGGCCAGGTCGAACTCGGGCCAGGCGGCGGTGTAGGCGTTGCCCTCGCAGCCGAGCGCCTCGTGCCACAGCTCGTCGGCCCAAAACGGGCAGATGGGCGCCAGGACGCTCACGATATCCTTAGCCACGCCGTAGCACAGCGCCTTGTCGCGGGCGGTACCCTCGGTGGCGTTGAGATAGGCGCTCGCCGCGTTGACGAGCTCCATGACGGCCGAGATCGCGGTGTTGAACTGGCCGCGGTCAAAGTCCTCGGTGCACTTGGCGATGGTGCGGTGACGCTCACGATAGAGCTTCATCGCAACCTCGTCGAGCGCGGACTTGTCGAAGGCCACGTTGGCGTCGCCAGACTGGACGAGCTGCCAAACGATACGCCAGGCGCGCTTGATGAAGCGGTTGGCGCCCTCGACGGCCTTGGGATCCCAGTCGAAGTCCTTCTCGGGCGGGGCGATAAACAGGATCGCCAAACGCATGGTGTCGGCACCGTAGGGCTCGATGACCGAGCTCGGGGGCACGACATTGCCCTTGGACTTGGACATGGTGTCGCCGTTCTCGTCCTTGACCATGCCCTGGCACAGCAGGTTGGTGAAGGGCTCGTCCACGCTCAGCAGGCCCAGGTCGCGCAGTGCCTTGGTAAAGAAGCGGCTGTAGAGCAGGTGCAGAATGGCGTGCTCGATGCCGCCGATGTAGTTATCGACGGGCATCCAACGGTCGGCGGCCTCACGGGAGAAGGGCAGCTCGGTGTTGTGCGGATCGGTATAGCGCAGGTAATACCAGCTGGAGCAGGTGAAGGTGTCCATGGTATCGGTCTCGCGCTTGGCCGGGCGGCCGCAGACCGGGCAGGTGGTCTCGTAGAACTCCTTGCACTCGGCGAGGGTCTCGCCGGCGCCCAAGTCCAGGTTCTCGGGCAGCGTCACCGGCAGCTGATCCTCGGGCACGGGCACGATGCCGCAGTGCTCGCAGTGGATGGCCGGGATGGGGTTTCCCCAATAGCGCTGGCGGCTGATGAGCCAGTCGCGCAGACGGAACTCGACCTTGCGACGACCACAGCCCATGACCTCGAGGTCGGCCACGATCGCAGCCTCGCCCTCGGAGTGCTTACCGCCGCGCATGCCGGTGTACTTGCCGGACTGGACGAGCGTGCCCTCGGCAGCGTGAGCGCAATCCCAGTCGACGGTCTCCTCATGGAAGGTATCGATGGTCTCGCCGCTGGCCTCGACGGCAGCACGATCGTCATCGTCCAGGATGATCGGCACGATGGGCAGATCATACTTACGGGCAAACTCAAAGTCACGCTGGTCGCCACAGGGAACGGCCATGACGGCGCCGGTGCCGTAGTCGGCAACGACATAGTCGGCAACCCACACGGGGACCTTCTCGCCGTTGACGGGGTTTACCACGTAGCGGCCCGTGAAGGCGCCGTGCTTCTCGAGGGTGCCCTGGGCACGCTCGACGGCAGAGATATGCTTGGAGTCCTCGACGATCTTGGTGACGGCCTCCTCGTACTCCGTCCCCTCGACGAGCTCGTACAGGCCGGCGTACTCGGGAGCCAGGACAAAGAAGGAGACGCCAAAAAGGGTATCGGCACGCGTGGTGAAGACGGTGATCTTGCCCTCATCGCCCTCGATGGGCTCGCCTTGCTGGTCGCACAGGGTAAAGTCGACCTCGGCGCCCTCGGAGCGACCGATCCAGTTGGCCTGCATCTGCTTGACGCGCTCGGGCCAGCCGGGGAGCTTCTCCAGATCGTCGAGCAGCTCCTGGGAGTACTCGGTGATCTTGAAGTACCATTGCTCAAGGTCGCGCTTCTCGGGCTCGGTGCCGCAGCGCCAGCACTTGCCCTCGGTGACCTGCTCGTTGGCCAGAACGGTCTTGCAGGTGGGGCACCAGTTGACCGGGTTCTTCTTGCGGTAGACCAGGCCCTTTTCCCAGAGCTTCTCAAAGATCCACTGACCCCAGCGGTAGTAGTCGGGGCTGCAGGTCTTGACCATGCGATCCAGATCGTAGGAGAAGCCCATGCGCTTCATCGTGGCGAGCGCCTGGTCCATGTTCTTATACGTCCAGGCAGCAGCCTGCGTATTGTGCTTGATGGCGGCGTTCTCGGCAGGCAGGCCAAAGGCGTCAAAGCCGATGGGGTGCAGCACGTCGTAACCGCGCATGCGGGCCTGACGGGCCATGGCATCGCCGATGGTATAGTTGCGCGCGTGGCCCATGTGCAGGTCGCCCGACGGATACGGAAACATCTCGAGCACGTACTTTTTGGGCTTGCTGTCGTCGGTGTCGACAGCAAAGAGGTTGGAGTCCTCCCAGGCCTTCATCCACTTGGACTCAATGGCCTGCGCGTCGTAGGCAGGGATCTCGTCCTTATGATCTGTGCAATCGCACATATCAGCTCCTTTAATCTTAGCTGGGGTCGGTCGGCTTGGCTTTATTCGCTACTGCGGACAGTCCTGTGCAAGACGAAGAGCACATTAAGTGCTCTTTCTGCTCGTGCGGAACTTGCCGCGAGAAAAGCCTAGCCGCCCGACCCTAGGGTTAACTTGGATGATTCTAGCAAATACAACAAGCGAGATGCCTGCGACTTGCGGGCATCTCGCTTTATCTAAATAACGTGGTTTTGAATCAACCACTAATTGTCACCCGCCCAAGCATGGTCGGGTTTTCCAAGTGCCGCAGATTGCCGTGAAAGAGGAGCGACGCGTATTTTGGTACGCGAGCGACGGTTTGAACGGCAAGGTGCGGTGCTTGGGAAAGCCGCTTAGCGGTAGCTGACGCTTTGCTGGGAGTCCTTCACGACTACGTCGTGAGCGCCGCCTTCGACGATGGAGGTGGAGCTGACCAGCGTTAGGCGTGCCTTTTCCTGGAGCTCGGGGATCGAGAGGGCACCGCAGTTGCACATCGTGGACTTGACCTTATAGAGCGTGCCGCCCACGCCGTCCTTGAGGGAACCGGCGTAGGGAACGTAGGAGTCGACGCCCTCGACGAAGCTAAGCTTCGCGGCGCCGCCCAGGTCGTAGCGCTGCCAGTTGCGAGCACGCGCAGAACCCTCGCCCCAGTACTCCTTCATGTACTGACCGTTCACGTTGACGCGCTCGGTCGGGCTCTCGTCAAAGCGGGCGAAGTAACGACCCAGCATCATAAAGTCTGCACCCATGGCAAGGGCGAGCGTCATGTGGTAATCGTAGACGATGCCGCCATCGGAGCACACGGGCACGTAGACGCCGGTCTCCTCGTAGTACTCGTCGCGAGCGCGGCAGACGTCGATCAGCGCGGTGGCCTGACCACGGCCGATGCCCTTGGTCTCACGGGTGATGCAGATGGAGCCGCCGCCGATACCAACCTTGATGAAGTCGGCACCGCAGTCGGCCAGGAAGCGGAAGCCCTCGGCGTCGACGACGTTGCCGGCACCGACCTTGACGTCCTCGCCGTAGTTGGCGCGGATCCACTCGATGGTGCGCTTCTGCCACTCGCTGAAGCCCTCGGAAGAGTCGATGCACAGGACATCGGCACCGGCCTCGATGAGCAGCGGCACGCGCTCGGCATAGTCGCGGGTGTTGATACCGGCGCCGACCATGTAGCGCTTGTCGCCATCGAGCAGCTCGTTGGGGTTGGTCTTGTGGCTGTCGTAGTCCTTGCGGAAGACAATACCCATCAGGTGATCGTTGTCGTCGACGATCGGCAGGGCGTTGAGCTTGTTGTCCCAGATGACGTCGTTGGCAACCTTGAGGCTGATGTTCTTGTCGCCCACGATGAGCTGCTCACGCGGGGTCATGAACTCGGAGACCTTCGTCTGGTGGTCATCGCGACTGGGGCGATAGTCACGGCTGGTGACGATGCCCAGGAGCTTACCCTTGGGAGTGCCGTCGTCGGTAACCGGCATGGTGGAGTGACCGGTCTTCTCCTTGAGCTCGATGACCTGCTCCATAGTCATGTCGGGGGTCAGCGTGGAATCGGACTGAACGAAGCCGGCCTTGTGATCCTTGACGGCCTTGACCATAGCGGCCTCGGACTCGGCGCTCTGGGAACCGTAAATGAAGGACAGGCCACCCTCGGTAGCGAGCGCGACACCCATATCGACGCCCGAGACGGACTGCATGATGGCGGAAACCATGGGGATGTTCAGGGTGATTGCCGGCTTCTCACCGCGCTTAAAGCGGGTCAGCGGCGTCTTAAGAGAGACGTTGTTGGGAATGCACTGCGAGGACGAGTAACCAGGGACCAGCAGATACTCCGAAAACGTGTGGGACTCACCGGGAAAGAACGTAGCCATGTTTCTCCTTTTTCCATGCGACCGGTCGGCTGCAGGCCTCGTAGGACCCAGCCCAACCTTGGGCGCCCAATACTGGGGAAGTATCTTAACGCACTTTGACTGCTACAATGCATGATTTAAGAAGAGCACACGAGGGTTTGACGC
>WGSR01000062.1 GCA_014871545.1 Collinsella sp.
TTCGCGTGAATCTGGCGCTGCCGCTTTCGCGCGTAAAGGAAGCGTGCGACCGCCTGGACCGCTACGTTTTTAATGCACGGTAAGTGAGCACTGCATGTGGGGACTTCTGCCAAGTCGGCTGGAAGGCCCCGCATGGTAAAACGTCTGTAACCATTGGGCACTTGTGTGGTTTTGTTTGCTATTATTTCTGACCATTTTAGTCTGTAAACAGGATCGTCTGGAGCTCGATGAAAAGACCCCGTCGCTCGGTTGCCATATCGTTGTTTGTCGCGCTTGCGGTGGCGAGTGCCTTTGTCGTAGCGATAGCTGGCTGTTCTGGGCGTAATGGCGAAGCCTCGACGTCTGCATCAAAAGGTCTGGACGCCTCGCAGGTCAAAGACGACGACCTCAAGACGCTCAACGTCGGCAGCGCCCTCTATCCACCGTTTGTGTATACCGACGAGTGCGGCGATATCGTTGGCCTGGATGTCGAGATATTGACCGAGGCTTTGGCCCGCATTGGTTACAAGCCAAAGTACCAGCTGATCGACTGGGAAAAGAAGTAAGAGATGCTGGCGAGCGGCGAACTCGATTGTGTCATGGGCAGCTTTAGCATGACGGGTCGCAAAAACGAGTATCGTTGGGCCGGCCCGTACCTTGCGAGCCGCCAGGTGGTCGCGGTCGATCCCCAGAGCGATATCTACACGCTTGCCGATCTTGAGGATAAGGTCGTGGCGGTCCAGTCCACCACCAAGCCCGAGGACATTTTGCTCAATCGTACAAATGAAAACGTTCCGCAGATCAAAGAGCTCTACTGCTTTTCGGGCCGCTCATACCTGAATCCGGCGCTCGTCGAGGGTCTGGTCGACGCTATCGCCGCGCATGAGTCCTCGCTGCTCACCCACGAAAAAGACTATGGCGTAACGTATCGCATTTTGGATGAGCCGCTGCTAGAGGTTGGTTTGGGCACCGCTTTCGATATCAACGATACGCGTGGCATCGACGTCAAGCTCACTCATGCCTATCAAGAAATGCTTGCCGATGGCACCATGGAACGCCTGGTGTCAAAGTACTTTGATGACCCTTCGCCATTTTTGAATATGGAGGGCCTGTCATGATCGATGCGCCCGACCACGCTGCTCGGGAGCGGGGCAATCGTTCGGCAGGGGCATGGCTCCTTGTCGCTCTGCTGGGGATAGCGCTCTCGGTTGTTGCCGGCATGATGAGCTACGGTTACACGACGGCCCAAGCCGAGCAGCGCTTTGCCGACGTTGTCGATTACGTGGCGACGCAGAGCCTTTCCTACGATGCATTCAACAGCGCCTATACAACCAAAAACCTGATTCGCGTTATGGAGATCGCCGGAGAGGCTGCCCGCGATATGGAGCGCGACGGTTCGGTGGATAACGCCATGCTGGAGCAATATGCCGACCAGTTCAACGTGAGCGCGCTGATCGTGACGGACGCATCGGGCAATTTGGTGTCCGAGTCCTCGACGGGCGATGTGGACTACGGGTCGCTCGCTACGTATCTCAAGGAAGCGCCCGTGCTGGAGGTGGTAGCCTATCCGCTTAAGTCCTATACCGCCCGCATCACGCTTGCGGATGATTCGGTCGCAGACATTGGCTGCGTGACCCGGCAAGATGGCGAGGGCGTCGTTATCGCGGTAAGGCATCAGAGTGCGAAGGCAGTTGCAAGCAATACGCTCAAGCTGCAGAGCCTGCTCGGTGGTTATGAGACCATTGACAGCGGCAATATCGTGATTGAAAGCGATGGCAAGGTCGTTGCGACCAATGCCGTTGAACCCACCATATTGGGCGTATTCGATCTGCCTGCGACGGATGCCTTCATTGTCGACGGTATAAAGGATCGGTGCCCGGCTGGTAAGGTCAGATTGGTTAACGCCGACGGCGAGTGGTATTTGGGCACGTTTGGAAAAGCGCGCGGGTTCTACGTGTACACCTATGCCTCGCCGCGGCGCTACTTTGAGGTTGTCGCGGCTGTTGCTGCCGGCGTGCTGGTGCTCTACAGCGGTGTTGTAGCCGTTGTTGTGATGGTGCGTCGCCGCGCTGATCGTCGACGTTTGACGGACTTGCTGCAGCAGGAGCGCGACTATGGCGACAAGCTGGCAAAGGCGGCGCGTGAGGCCTCGTCTGCCAACTCGGCAAAGACGGAGTTTCTGCGTCGCATGAGCCACGATCTGCGCACGCCCATCAACGGCATTCGCGGTATGGTCGAGGTCGGCGATGCCAATGCGGACGATCTGCAAAAGCAGACCGAGTGCCGCTCAAAAATCTGGACAGCATCGGGACTGCTGCTCGACCTTGCCAACGAGGCACTCGATATGAGTCGCCTGGAGAGCGGGCGGGTCGATCTGGAGCTTGTTCCCACAAACTTGGCGACCCTCAACCACGAAGTGCGCGATATTCTTGAGCGCCAGGCCGAGGAGCGTCTGGTGACAATTATCTGCGACCAGCAGACCCTTGATCATCCCTATGCACGGGTGAGCGTGACGCACCTCAAGCGCTTGTTGCTCAATATTGCCGGCAATGCCGTCAAGTACAACCGCCAGGACGGCTATGTTCGCCTGGTGTGCCGCGAGGTGGAGCCAGCGGATGGCGTCCCCGTCTATGAATACACGATCGCCGACAACGGTATTGGCATGAGCGAGGAGTTCCAACAGCACCTCTACGAGCCGTTTTGCCGCGAGGAGCAACAGGTGGAAGGCGCCTCATCGGGAACTGGCCTGGGCGCGCCTATCGCAAAACAGTTGGTCGAGCTTATGGGCGGAACCATGAGCTTTACAAGCACCTTGGGGCAGGGGACGACGTTTACCATCCGCCTGCCGTTCGAGAAGTGCGACCGCTCCGAGATTCCTCAGGCAGTTCGCGTGGATGGGGACGGCGGCGATGCGCTCCAGGGCTTGCGCGTTTTGCTCGTAGAGGATAACGATCTGAATGCCGAGATCGCGCAGTTTACGCTCAGCCGTGCCGGTGCCGTCGTGACGCATGCTAAGGATGGCGAGTCTGCCGTCGAGATGTTTGCCGCGAGCGTGCCGTACGAGTACGACGTGGTGTTGATGGACATCATGATGCCCGGTATCGACGGCCTTGAGGCCACACGTCGAATTCGAACACTCGATCGCGAGGATGCCGCGACTACGCCGATTATCGCCGTGAGCGCCAACGCCTTTGCCGACGACCGCAGGCTTTCGCGTGAGGCGGGCATGGACGCGCACCTGAGTAAACCCGTGAGTTCGCAGGAGCTCGTTGAGGCGCTTGCGCACATAGCCGCCGACGCTTCATAAGCATATGGCCCGGTTCCAATGTTGGTTGGAACCGGGCCATATTGCTATTGATGAGGCCTGCTGAGGGACTTACTTTTCTTGAATCTGCTTACCGCAGAGATGCTCAATCGTAATCTCGTAGAGCTGGACGCCCTTAATGTCCTTGGCGATTTCCTCTTCGACTTCTTCGGCAGAAGGGTAGTACTTAAGGGCGAGCTGGCGGACTTTGTCCTCGATAAACGCGGGGGTGTCATTCGCCAGGCGACAACGGCCAAAGACGACGGTGCTCATAACGTAGGGAGCCCAGTCGCCGTCCTGGTACCACTCGTTGCCGTAAACGGTAAAGCAGACCTTGTCATCGCGCTTGAGTGCGTCGACCTTGTGGCCAGCCTTGGCGCCATGGAAATAAATCTTGTCGTGCTCGGCGTCAAAGAAGTAGTTGACGGGAATGGCGTACGGGTAGCCATCGTCGCCGTTGACGGCAAAGACGCCGCGCTTGCAGGTGGCGAGCAGTTCGCGCGCTTCCTCGTCAGTGATGGCGCGTTTCTTTCGACGTAAGGGCCTAAACATCGTTGGCTTCCTTTCTGCTGCGTATGGTGGTTGAGCACAAACTATAGCGAAATGGATCCGTTTTTCTTGATGCGGGCGAGTATGTTTTTGAGCTTGTTAAAGTCGAGCGGTTTGGACAGATGGGCGTTCATGCCGGCGTCGTGTGCCGCCTTGGCGTCTTCGGCAAAGGCATTGGCGGTGAGCGCGATGATGGGGATATCGGCTGCATCGACCTTCTCGCTCAGACGAATCGCGCGGGTTACCTCGTAACCGTCCATGTCCGGCATCATAATGTCCATCAGGATCGCATCGAAGCTGCCGGCGGGATGAGACAGGTACAGATCGACGACTTCGTTGCCGTTGACGGCGCGGGTGACCACGACGCCCTCGGATTCTAGCAGCGCCTGGGCAATCTCGGCATTCAATTCGTTGTCTTCGGCGAGCAGCACGTTCATGTTGGCAAGCGAGCAGTCGAGCGCCTTCTCGACCGCATCCGTCCGCGCCTGGGGATTCTTGTCGATATCGAGCGGAATTTCCACGTAGAACGTGGTGCCCACATGGAGCTCGCTGGTGACTTCGATGGTGCCGCCCATCAGTTCAATAAGCGACTTGACGATTGGCATGCCCATGCCGGTTCCTTGGAACTTGCTGCGCGCATCGTCACCTTCTTGGGCAAACGGCTCATAGATATGCTTTAAAAACTCGGGAGCCATGCCAATGCCGGTATCCGAAACGCTAAAGCAAAAGAGCCGCGCCCGTTATCGAGTGGCTTGGTCTTTGAGCTAAAGGTGACGGAGCCGCCGTGCTTGTTGTACTTAATGCTGTTGTCTAACAGGTTGATCATGATCTGTCGGATATGGGTGGGACTGCCGATCATGTATGGCCCCGTGGCGTACGGCAGACTATTGTCCTGCATTGTGATGCCGTTACTGGACGCGCGGAGCTTGCACAGCACCAGTGTATCGTCACAGAGCTCTTTGAGGTTAAAAGGCGCATGCTCCAGTGTTAGCTTGCGGTCTTCGATTTTGCCCATCTCGAGGATGTCGTTGATCAGCGAGAGCAGGTGATTGGCGGCAACGCGCGCCTTGGCACGGCTCTCGCGGGCGACTTGCATGTCGCCTTCCTTCAATTCCTCGATCTCGATAAGGCCCAGGATACCGTTGAGCGGCGTACGGATGTCGTGGCTCATGCGCGTGAGGAATGCCGTCTTAGCGGCGTTGGCAGCATCGGCTTTTTTGCGCTCAGTTCGAGCGCGCACGAGCGCCCAGATGAGCAGGACGATGCCGACCGACAACATACCGATGAGGGTAGCTGCAATGGCGGTGCGGTTGCGATAAAGGAATTGAAGCGTGTTGGATTCCTGGGCCGTGTACGACGTGGAGGAGAAATTGCTTGCGGAGAGCGATTCTCCGGCATTGATGATGCCCTTGTTGATGATTCCCAACAGCTCGGGTTTTCCGCGCGAAATCCAGCACGAGAGCTCACAGGTGTCAGGGAGCTCGGCCGTCTCGCAGTCCTCGAGATCGTAACGGTCACCGATGGTTTTTACGCGTGAACTGGGAGCGACGATGCAGTGCGCCGTTCCCTTCCTGAGGGCGTCGAACGCTTCATCGTCGGATTGGTATTCGGTTACGGTCGCTGTGGGGAACAGACTTTCAAATACATTTTGGTTGATAAACGATGATTTGGTACAGGCGATGTTCTGAAGGTCTTTGTTCAGGTTGCCGCCGGTGTGGATGGCGGTGAGGGATGTGGTCCCCAACGATATCGACTGCACAACGCCTGATTGCTCGGCAAACCAGTAATCTCGGTATACCGGCAGCGCAACGTCGATGCTTTCCTTTGACAGGGCCTTTGACATCATCTTGTAGTTATCAAAGGCGACGGTTTTGACCGTAATGCCAAATTTATCGTGCAACGTCGTCGCAAGCGATGCGAGCGAGCCTTCCATTTTGCCGTCTTCGTCTTCGTTGCAGTAGGGGAGTTTGCCCGTAATGTAGCCGAGCGTGATGGTGTTGTTGTTCGCCTTGAGCCAGGAACGTTCGGGGCCGTTGAGCGATGATGAACCGCTGTTTTGGGCCGAGTAGTTAGATTTGACTTCGTCGATATAGCGTGGGTTGACGCGGGCGATTGCCGTCATGGCGGCATTGATGTCGTTCATCAGGTCGGGGCGGCTTTTGGGAACGGCAAAGTAGTAGTCGTTCGAACCAATGTAGAACATGGGGGAGGCATTGGGCGACGAGATTGTGTCGTTCATGATGACGGCATCGACTTCGTCGTTTGCGAGCGCGTCGAAGAGATCGGATCCTCCGTCATACTCCTTGTATGTGCAGGCGATTCCTTCGCTGGCGAGCCATTGCTGGCCAACGAAGGTTTGCATGACGTCGGGGTTGCAACCGATAGTGAGACCCTGGAGTGCTTGAGGGTCACTCTTGGCCAGGTCGTCACGGTCGGGCCTGGCGTAGATGTAGTAGCGCTCGGTGCCCTCGGGGTTCGAGGAAAAGAGCAGCTTTTGGGCACGTTCCTCGGAGTAGGAGATGTTGGGCATGAGGTCGATCTCGCCTGCCTCGAGCATGTCCATAAGCTCGGTGAAGGTGCCGGAGACGTATTCGTACCGCCAGCCGGACGTGTAGTACGACAGGGTCTGGAGGTACTCGTAACCCCATCCCGAGAGACGCTCGCCGGGGGTGCCGTCCTGGAAGCCCTCGTTGCTGACGAGCCAGCCGACGCGGACCGTCTTGACTGGCTGACTAGAGTCATCGGGGACGTTCTTAAACGACTGGTCATTGGGGACGTTCTTGTTTGACTAGTCATTTAAGAACGTCCCCAATGACTAGTTCCGTTTGCTGGGGAGGCGTGGGACAATACCGAGCGAACGTGATTGGTTGTCCGTGGAAGGGGTCGCGATGAAAAAGCTCAGGACGCTTGCCGATGTGCTGCGACAGGCTGGCTTTGCGCGCATCACGGGCCTGTTTCTAATCTTTTACCTGCTGTGCTCGACTGCCGTCTGGCTGTCCGAGCCCACGTCCCTTACGTTTGGCGACGGTCTCTGGTTTAGCTTTGAGACGGTCTCGACCATCGGCTTTGGCGATATTCCGGCCGAAACACCGGTTGCCCGCGCTATTACCGTCGTCTTGAGCGTTATCAGCATCTTCTACATCGCCATGCTCACGGGCGTGGCGGTGAACTACTGCAATACGCTTATCAAGCTGCGCCAAAAGGACACCATGGCGCGCTTTATGGACGATCTTGAGCATTTGGAAGAGCTCGATCGTGACGAGCTCGCCGATCTTTCGCGTCGCGTGCGCGAGTATCGTCGACGCCAGCGCTAAGACGAACGTCGTGCGCCACAACAAGGGGGACCAAATATGAATATCACCGTGTATCTGGGTGCCAGTGCCGGCAATGATCCGGCGTTTCTGCCCGCGGTGCAGGAGCTGGGCAACTGGATTGGCGCCAACGGGCACGCGCTGGTATACGGCGGGTCCAAATCGGGGCTGATGGGTGCGCTCGCCGATAGCGTACTCGAGGCGGGTGGACACGTGACGGGTGTTGAGCCGAGCTTTTTTATCGAGGCCGAGTTTCAACATGACGGTATCAATGACCTTATCGTGACGAGCGATATGGCCGAGCGCAAGGCCAAGATGATTGAGCTCGGCGATGCGTTCATCGCATTTCCGGGCGGCACGGGCACGCTCGAGGAGATTGCCGAGGTTATGTCCGCGGTGTCGTTGGGGCACCTGAGCTCTCCGTGCATCCTGTATAACCTGGACGGTTACTACAACGACCTCAAGGCGTTGCTCGGGCACATGATTGATAAGGGGCTTTCGAGCCCGAGGCGCCAGCACGGCATCTACTTTGCCGACGATTTGCGCGAGATTGCCTCGATTATCAACGGATAAGTCTTGAGCCTGCCCCACCATGACTCCCAATGGTGCCGTTTGCGGCGCAGATGGTTGGCTCGTTCGGGTAACGCTCGCTCTACAATAAAACGTATCTATGTCGACTTTGACCGCGGGAGGACCCGATGGATAACCTTGCCAAACCCACGAACCGAGCGCTGTTTTTGGTCAGCGTTGCCGTGACCGGTGCACTCGCGGGTGCCGCAGTCTGGCTGTTCTTTTTTGCGATGGAGCACGGTATCGACTATCTATGGACCGAGATTCCGCACGCGCTGGGCGTCGCTTCGCCCGAGCTTGCCAGCGGCCCGTTTGGCTTTCTGCCATACCCGTTTTTTGTCTGCCTGCTGGGCGGCCTGTTAATCGGTCTGTACGAAAAGATGACAGGCACCAAGACCGATGACCTCAACCAGGTGATGGCTAAGGTTAAGCAAGACGGGCGCTACCCGTACGACAACCTGGGCAAGCTTTCGCTCGTGGCATTGCTGCCGCTGCTGTTTGGTGGAAGCATTGGACCGGAGGCCGGCCTGACCGGCGTTATCGCCGGTCTGTGCAGCTGGGTCGGCGACCGCATGCGTCGCTTTGGCGCCGAGTTT